>JADGEC010000149.1 GCA_016744575.1 Sulfurimonadaceae bacterium
GTGCTGTCTTCTCCTGGATATTATAGATGGTCTTCTGTAGTGAGTTTGAGAAGCGGCTAAGATCACCGATGGGCTCAAAACGTACATCGTTCTTTAGATATTCGGATAGTTCATTTTTTAGGTAGCGCTCAAGCAGCTGCATCAAAAACTCCACTTCCAGTCTTGGACGTTTCCAGTTCTCAGTACTGAAGGCGTAGAGTGTCAGTCGTTGGATCTCTTTATGATCAGAGCAGTAGGTCGTGATGCTGCGTACTACCTCGGCACCCATCTCATGACCTTTTACCCGTTTCTGGCCGCGTTCCTGGGCCCAGCGTCCATTTCCATCCATAATGATCGCGACATGTTTTGCGACATTACTCATCTCTACAGCTCCCGTGCGCGGTCAAGTAACTGCAGTGCAAGCGAGAGTTTGTCG
The DNA here is from genome assembly GCA_016744575.1 of Sulfurimonadaceae bacterium. GTDB lineage: Bacteria > Campylobacterota > Campylobacteria > Campylobacterales > Sulfurimonadaceae > BB26. The sequence goes on from JADGEC010000149.1 coordinate 416, forward strand.
GTTCGCGGCAGAGAGATGACCTCTTTGGCCGTGATCAGGTCGATCTGATTGTCAGATGTGCCAAAGCTGCTGCTATCTTTTAGCAGGTTAAGGCAGACAGCGTCGACTCCCTTACGGTCTATGAGGTCCGATGCGTTCTTTAGGGCACTTTGAGAGTCCATCTCAGCTTTGAAAGCGATGGTGTTGATGCCCTCTTTATCTATGCTGTTTAAGATGTCGATGTTCTGTTCAAGGGGAAGTTCCCACTTCTCACCGATCATATCTTTTTTCATCTTTCCTTCCTGGACAAATACGGGGATGTAGTCACTGACGGCAGCAGCCATAAAGAGATATGGACGTTTTTGAATAAGTCTTAGAGGCTCATCATGTGAGAGTGAAGGTCTAGACATCTTCCCTTTTTTAGCAATACGGATAGAGTCACCCAGATACTCCAGCATCTCTGATGAGGATGTAACATCGATGTTGTGCATCTCTTGAGGCAGTCCTTCCTCTTTGCGTGTGGCGATGAGATTGACATCTGCCCCTTTTAGAAAGAGTGCACTTGCCAGTGCTGAAGCCATCTTACCGCTGGAGAAGTTTGATAGATAGCGTACATCATCGATCTTCTCAATAGTCCCGCCACCGGTGACGATGACACGTCTGCTCTCCCAGAACTCCTCTTTGAGCAGTGCTCGTGCGGTATGCCAGAAGATCTCCAGTGGTTCAGCCATAGCTCCATCACCTGTCGTCTGACAAGCGAGCTCTTTAGTCTGTGTTCCGATAAGCTCATAATTGGCGATCTGGAGCATCTTCATGGAGGCTTTGATGATCGGGTTTTGAAGCATGTTAGTATTTGCCGAAGGGGCAAGCAGTTTCAGCTCCGGATAGGCCAGAGCAGTCTGCAAAAGCATGTTGTCAGCGATGCCGTTGGAGAGTTTGGCGATCGTGTTGGCTGTACAGGGTGCTATGACAAAGACATCGGCCCACTGTGCGGTCTGGATATGGTTATGCGCTGTAGCCCATGACTCGTTCTTCTCATCGAGTATCTGGTTACGGCTGAGTGTCTCAAAGCTAAGGGGGGTGACAAACTTCTTGGCCGCTTCGCTCATCACGACTTTGACATCGGCACCTGCTTTGATGAGAAGACGGACGAGTTCAAGACTTTTATAGGCTGCGATCGAGCCGGTGACACCTACAAGTACGTTCTTACCGCTTAGCAGATTCTCTGGGGTGAGCATGGACTTCCTTACTTTTTACCAAAGAACTTATAGAAAAAACCTTTGACTTTTTTGATCGGTGTCCGACTGATAGCAAGTGAACCTTTCTCTACAGTGCCTGAAGGTACGGTTGTGCCTGCAGCGATCATCACATCGTCTTCGATAGTGACCGGTGCGACAAGTTGTGAATCAGAACCGATAAAGACATCTTTACCGATGATCGTCTCATACTTCTTCTTACCGTCATAGTTACAGGTGATAGTCCCGGCTCCGATGTTCGTACCTGTATCGATAGTCGAATCCCCAAGGTAGGTAAGATGACCGGCTTTGACGCCGTTTAGTGTCGACTTTTTGACTTCGACGAAGTTACCGATATGTGTCTCGGTGATATGTGACTTTGGACGCAAGTGTGCCATCGGGCCGACATCTGAGTCTATGACGACACTCTCTTCGATGACACTGTGTGCTTTGATATGGGAGTTGCTGATAGTACTACCGCTGCAGATACGGCAACCGTTCTCAATAAGACATTCACCTTCAAAAGTGACGGACTCTTCGATATAGATAGTCTCAGGAAGTTGCATAGTCACACCTGTTTGCATCCATTTGGTACGGATACGGCGTTGCATGATCTCTTCTGAAGCAGCTAGGTCAGCTTTGGAGTTGACACCTTTGAAGTGCTCCTCGTCGACAAGTAGAGGTTCTATGTTTAGATGATCTGCTTTTGCCAGCGCGACGACATCAGTTAGATAGTACTCACCTTGAGCGTTGTCATTACTGAGTCTTGGTAGATAGGTCTCAAGTACAGAACGTTTGAAGGCGTAGACACCAGCATTGACATGGGTGATGTCCTTCTCAGCCTCAGTAGCGTCTTTCTCTTCGACAATACGTTCGACACCGACCTCAGAGATGACGACTCTACCATAACCTGAAGGGTCTTCCAGGTCAAAGATCGACATGGTGATATCAGCATCTCCTGATAAAAAGCCCTTCATCGAATCAGCTGTGATGAGTGGCATATCACCATTTAGGACCAGGACATTCTCATAACGTGGCTGGATGTTCATCACCGCACCACCGGTCCCTGGAAAGTTCTCAGCGTCTTGCGTGACAAATGAGATGTCATCGAAGAGCGATTGCATCGTCTCTGTGACAGCCTCTTTTTGATGTGCGACTACAACGGTGATGTCATCTGTCAACTCTTTTGAGGCTTTGATGATGTGATAAAGCATAGGACGCCCGCTGACATTGTGGAGGACTTTGGCTTTAGCTGATCTCATACGACTGCCTTTACCGGCGGCCAAGATGATGATTGAGAGTTTGTCAGACATGAGTAGGGTATCCTTGATTTTTTTATGTTATTTTATCGGATTTGGCTTAAGGCAGTTTTTTACGCATTACTGGGCAGGATGTGCCTATAAGTCAATGAAATAGTGATGGACATTTCTGACTGCATAAGCGACATGGATGGGAGAATGAGAGATCATAGGATGAAAATGAAACATTTTAAGTGTATGCCTAACTTATTTTGTGTATCATAACTTAAGATTTAGGCCGAGGAGAGGTGATCTGACCTCTTACTATAGGCTGTTTAAGGTGGTTTGATGGATTTAGGTACGGTCATTGGATTAGTGCTGATCCTTGCACTGCTCTTTGGTGCGATGGCTATGGGTGTCGGTATCGGCGCCTATATCGATATACCTTCTGTACTTATCGTCATCGGTGGTTCTATCGGGGCGTTACTGATCTCGTTCCGTATGGAACAGATGAAGAACTTCACCAAGATATTCATGATCGCGATCAAACCTCCTCATGTAGACCAGCTCGAACTGGTCAAGAAACTGGTCGATTTTGCTACACAGGCACGACGTGACGGTATCTTGTCACTTGAAGCTGCTGCGAATAGTGAAGATAACGAGTTCTTGAAAAAAGGGCTCTCTATGGCTGTTGACGGTAATGAACCCGATACGATCCGTGATCTGCTTGAGATCGAGATGGATCAGACCAGTACCCGACATAAAGGTAATGCCGCGATCTTCAATCAGTGGGCAGGACTTGCCGGTGCGATGGGTATGGTCGGTACGCTGATCGGCCTCGTCGCCATGCTTTTGAACATGGCAGATCCAAGTGCGATCGGACCATCGATGGCAGTCGCGTTGCTGACGACCATGTACGGCGCGATGATAGGTAACATCTTTGGTACGCCTATCTATAATATCCTGATCATTCGTGATTCGGAAGAAGCCCTTGTCAAGCAGATGATCATCGAAGGGATCATGTCCATTCAGGCTGGAGACAATCCGCGTACACTTGAAGGTAAACTGTTAAGTTATCTTACCCCGGCAGAACGTGTCAGCCAATTTGATTAGGCTGAGTGATGGCTAAGAACAAATGTCCCGAATGTGAAGAGTGTCTGCCGGCTTGGTTGGCGGCATTTGGTGACTTGATGAGCTTACTGCTCTGTTTTTTTGTCCTGTTGCTCTCCATGTCTAGTATGGATGCGAAGAAGATCTCCGAAGCGATCGGCTCACTTGCAGGAGCGATGAGTGTCCTCGAAGGCGGAACGAAGACAGAGATCTCAAAACAGCGTATTCAAGAGTCGACACCGATCGAGTCGCGTGATGAGACCTCGGAACAGGTCAATCGTGTAGCGGCAGCAATCGCTGATGCTAACGAGATGATGAAAAAAGGTCATGGTGAAGCGATATCACTCGAAGAGTCACAAGATGGTTTCGTCATCCATCTGCCTGCTTCACTGCTCTTTAAGACCGGTAGTGCAAAGATCGAGAACGAAGACGCTCTACTGTTTCTTAAACGTATAGCGCTGATCATTGACCAGCTTCCAAATGATATCGATGTGAGTGCACAAGGTCATACTGATGATCAAAAGCCAGGTAAGAACAGTCCTTACAAAGATAATTGGGAACTCTCTGTTGCCAGATCGATCTCGGTACTTCAGGAGTTGATCTTGGACGGTGTCTCACCAAAACGCATCTCGGCAGCAGGTTACGGAAAGTATCGTCCTTTGGCGACGAATGCGACGAAGCAGGGGCGGGCCAAGAACCGACGTGTGGAACTCCATTTCTATGGTGCCAAGACAGATAAGAAAGGTGATGTCAGTTCGACTGTGCTAGACAAGCCGGTCGAGTCTAAATAATGCGAGTTCTCTGGCTTCTCCTTGTACTTTCGAGTATCTTAGTGTCGGCTGAGCCCGTAGTACCGGCAATGAACTTCAATTTGGCTGCACCGGACTCACCGGAGCAGTTAGTCAGCTCGCTAAATGTCCTGATCGTCCTTACCTTACTGTTTCTCGCACCTAGTATGGTACTTGTGATGACGACATTCACACGTTTTGTGATCGTATTTGGTTTTTTACGTCAGGCACTTGGGACACAGCAGGTCCCTCCTACCCAATTGTTGGTGATGTTAGCGTTGATATTGACTATCTTCGTGATGGAGCCTGTGGCGACGAAAGGGTATGAGAACGGTATCAGACCTTATATCGCTGAACAGATAAACTATGAAGAGGCATTTGAACGTACTGCCGAACCGTTCAAGGACTTCATGATACGCAATACCAGAGAGAAAGACCTTGCTCTCTTTTTTCGTATTCGTAAGATGGAGAACCCAAACAGTATCAAAGATGTACCGCTTACGGTGATCATTCCCGCTTTTATTATCAGTGAGCTTAAGACAGCGTTTGAGATAGGCTTTTTACTTTTTCTACCATTTCTCGTCATTGACATGGTCGTTGCTTCCATACTGATGTCGATGGGTATGATGATGCTACCACCAGTCATGATATCATTACCGTTTAAGATACTTGTGTTTGTACTTGTGGATGGTTGGAATCTGTTGGTAGGAAACTTGATAGCCAGTATCAAGTGACCTATTTTAGGTGCTTTTTATAGTGGCGCCGACTGAGAGGTCCTCATAAGTCTGGGATCTTGGAAAAGAAGAGGACAAAAATAGGTCTATTTTAGTGTGATGAACTCAAACTTAAATGCTGAGTCATTACTACCAAGGTGTATCATATCCCCATCATTTAGTTGATACTCTCCACTTCCGATGAGCTTAGAACCGACTGCCGTCCCGCAGGCACTCTCTCTATCGGTAATATGATACGCTTCATCTACCTTTTTAATCATGAGATGTTCACGTGATATCTGTAGTTTTTTACCATTGTCTATGAGATAGGCATCATTGGTTGGCAGATCACCTCTACCTATACGATGACAGAGTACGAGTTCACCATCGACCACACGAGCACGTGACTCTCTTCCTACACGGAAAGGGAAGGCCCAAATACCGATCAGTCCTTTGCCAAGATGACTTTTACTGATGGCCTTTTCAGCTTCTGGGGTCATGGCCTTTAAGACTGCCAGAGGGGTGATGGACTCGATGAGTGAGTGTTTGTCTTGCATTTGCATTTACCTTTGTAATAGACTAGTGATCATACCAAGTCTGTCGATGTTTTAAAGAGGCATTATAACTAACGATGGCTGTTGAGAATCTAGATAATCAGAAGAAAAGCATGTTTTTATTGATTATCATATATTTATATGTAGGTAAGATTCGTGATTATATTGAATGTGACATGTTTTGTGATTTTTAACGGGTAAAATTCACGACTTATGATTATATTAATACGGAGATCCATGTTAATAAATACTTTTTACTTAAAGTATATACTATAATGCCATCCATGAACATACTGCTACTGACATTCACATTCTTTCTGACTCTGCTGAGCATCCACCTGCTTATCAAGTATGCTTCGCGACTGGGACTTGTCGATGTACCTAATGAGCGTAGCGTGCATACAGTCCTTACTCCAAGAGGGGCAGGGGTCGGTTTTGTAGGCTCAGTACTTATCTCCTCACTACTGTTCGACTTCGCCCATGTGTCAGAGTATTATTATATCTATCTCGCCATCTTCTTGGTCTTCAGTGTGGGCCTGCTTGATGATAAAAAAGATGTCTCACCGAAACTGAAGTTCATCTTCATCTTCTTCGCGACACTGTTGCTTTATTTCAATGGGGTCTCTATTGACTGCCTGGGAACCTATTTCGGTTATGAGCTTTGCCTTCCTGCAGGCGTACCGGTCTTCTTGTTCAGCTTCTTTGCTATCGCAGGGTATACGAACGCATTGAACCTTATCGATGGTCTTGATGGTCTGGCAGGGACAGTGAGTATCATCATCTTGAGTGCTTTCCTTGCCATCGGACTGGTCCATCATGATGAGCTTATCATCACCCTTTCATCGCTTTTCATCTCGGCACTGGTAGCGTTCTTGTATTTCAACTGGAACCCGGCGAGGATATTCATGGGGGACAGTGGTTCGTTGACACTGGGATTTGTGATCTCGGTACTGAGTATCAAGTCGATGGCTTATATCACCCCTGCGGCGATGCTCTTCATCATCGCTATCCCTATTCTTGATACCTTTGTGGTGATGACACGGAGGATCCAGCGGGGACAGTCGCCTTTTACGGCGGATAAGAACCATATGCATCACTTCTTATATAACATGAAAGCGGATGTGAAGTTCACGGTGATGTTGATCGTCTATGTGCAGTTGGCGTTCTCGATCATCGGTTATCAGTTAAAGGAAGCAGACAAC
>JADGEC010000150.1 GCA_016744575.1 Sulfurimonadaceae bacterium
GCTTCATCTTGATGGCTTATCTGATACCATCGATGGCTTATTTGTGCCTAAAGAGCGTACAGCGGCCGTTATGAAGGACCCGAATGTCGGTGGTATGGGTATGGTCTTTACCATTGCCTTCTTACTTTTAAAAGCTTCTGCTCTCTGGTTCCTGGAGGCTCTTTATCTGCTTCCTGTGATCTTGATGTTAGGGCGTTATAACGCAGTGTTGGCCATCCACCTCTTTCCTTATATCCGTAAAGAGGGCATGGGTGCTTTGGCAAAAGCAGAGTCACTCAGTTGGCAGTTGTGGGTCACGACTCTATTTGTCATCGGGGTCGTGCTTACCTCTGGTTTCTGGCTGCTGCTTATTGCCTCGCTTGTGACACTTTTTCTAGTGAAAAGCTTTTTTATGAGGCGCTTGAACGGCTTTAGTGGAGACATCTACGGCTTTCTTATCGAAGTGACAGAACTTGTGCTGTTAAACATATTACTTATCGGAGTCACGACATGATGATCACATTAGTACGACATGGGGAAGTCGAAAATCGTTATATCAACTGTTACAACGGCCATATTGATATAGGCCTTTCACGGACAGGTTATGATCAGGCTTATGCACTTGCGAGACATTTTGAAGGCAATAGTTTTGATGCGGTCTACTGTTCTGATCTTATCCGTGCCCGTGAGACCTTGAAGCCGATAAAGATAGATGTCGAACCGACGTTTACGGACCAGATACGCGAGAAGTCCTGGGGTAGACATGAGGGTAAGACCTTTGATGAGATCATGATGATGGAGCTTCAAGGATATGAGAGTTTTGATCAGTGGCTGGGACTGCTCGACGGTGAGGACTTCTCTACCTATACGGTCAGGATAAAACACTTTTTTACCGTCTATCTTCCTGCCCAGGGCTATCAGAACGTCCTTGTGGTCACGCACGCCGGAGTCATCAGAAGCCTGGTAGGTATTGTGAAGGACATCTCGATCGAAGAGGCCTTTGGTGAGCACCTCGGTTATGGAAACTATATCACGCTCGAACACGGACATTTTGGGGAGGTGGTATGTCCAGAGTAGTCCTTCTTCTCTTTTTGCTTCTGCCGCTTTATGCTCAAGAACGCATCGTGACCCTTAGTCCGGCTATTGCAGAGATAGTCTCTGGGTTGGGTGAGACGGCGAACATCGTTGGAGTCAGTGAATACACACTTTATCCAAAAGCATTGACCGACAGAGTGAAAGTGGGTGGTTATACGACTCTCTCCATTGAAAAAGTGCTCTTACAGAAGCCGACCCTTGTCATAGGTCTTAGTTATCAAGAAGCGTTTCTTACTCAACTAGAGGCCTTTGGTATTCGTACGCAGGCAGTCCGACTTGAGAGCATAGAAGACATCAAAGAGAGTATCACAACAGTCTCACAACTGTTACTTCATGAGGATGAAGGGAAGCGACTTATAATGGAGATAGAGAGGAGCGTTGAGCAGGCACCTAAGCTTTCAACGTCACCTTCTGTCCTCATCGTTTTTGCTAATGCCAGCGCACTTTCACGTGGTGTCTACGTAGCCGGGCATGATCTCTTCTTTGAGGAGATATTACAGGCGTGTGGTGCGACTAATGCCTATACTACTGAATACTCTTTACAACCGGTATTGGACATCGAAGGTATCATCGCGACAAATCCTGACCATGTCCTGCTCCTGTTGGGTGCTATGGACAAAGATGTACCGGATGAACTGCAAAAGCAGTGGCAGGCACTTCCTATCAAGGCGGCAAAAGAGGGGAAGATCGATGTGATCAAAAATGACTATGTCCTGATCCCTTCCCAACGTATCGCCCAGACGATCACGACCATTTGTGAAGCTATCCAGTGATAGTCGTCGAAGCTGTCAGTTGTGGTTATCAGCGACCGGTCCTGCATGACATCAGTTTCAGTGCAGAGGGAGATCTCTGTGTCTTAGGGGTCAATGGCATAGGTAAGAGTACTTTGGCCAAAGCACTGTGTGGTCTTATTCCCGCAAGGGGAGAGATCCTCATCGATGGAAAAGACCTTCACTCTTTCAGTGCAGGACTTCGGGCAAAAGCCATCACCTACATCCCGCCAAAGCTGGAGAGTTTTGATGGTCTCATCACTGTGCATGAGTTCGTCTTGATGGGACGTTACCCCTATAAAGACCCTTTTACGGCATACAGTGAAAAGGATGAGAAGCTTGTCACAACACTTATAGAAGAGAGCACTTTGGAGGCTGGCCATCGCATAAGTGAACTCAGTTCAGGGCAGCAGCAGCTTCTGCTTATCGCTCAGGCGCTCTCTCAGCAGAGCGATATCATCATCTTTGATGAACCCACTGCCAATCTTGACCCCAGACATGCAAAAACGTTTTACGATGCGTTAAATACACTGCCGGAAACGACGCAAAAGATCGTCATCACGCATGATCTCAACCTCGCCAGACAACTCGGTTTTGAGATCCTCTTTTTACAAGAGGATGCGGCGAGGCACTTTAAAGATCCGAATATCTTTTTCCAAGCTGACAATCTGGAAAAGTGTTATGGGGTCACGTTTACCATCAACGAAGATGTCATCGGGGTGGCTTATGATTAAAGCAGCGACACTTTCGATCTTAGTGCTTCTAAGCCTCTCCTCACCGTTTCTGGGTGCTATGGACATCGACCTAAGTAAGGTCTGGCTTTTTGATTCGATCGAGCATAAGATTTTCTTCGAACTTAGGCTTCCCCGTCTGATGCTATCATTTTTTAGTGGAGTCATCCTCGCACTGAGTGGTTGGCTCTTTCAGACCCTGTTTCGTAATGCCTTGATGACACCCTTTACGCTTGGTATCTCAGGTGGAGCTATACTGGGAACCGGGATAGCGGTAGTCCTTGGTATAAACAGCATCGTCGCAGGGGTGGCACTGACTGGGCTGTTTGGTTTTGCCGGAGCACTGTTTTCGGTCATCTTGCTCTTATGGCTTTCACGCTATATCGTCCATCGTGGCAGTAGTTCGCTTTTATTGCTGGGAATAGCGCTCTCCTTTTTCTTCTCAGCAGCCCTGATGGTACTCTTCTCTCTTGCTTCTGCTATGCAGTCACATGCCATCTTGCACTACACCATGGGCTCACTCTCGACTATGGGTTATGGAGAGTCCCTTAGCATCGCTTTTTTAAGTCTGTTACTACTTGCCGTACTCTACATAAAACGTTTTGAACTAGCCCTGCTTGCTATCAATGATGACCATGCCAGACTCAAGGGCGTCGATACCCGACGTCTGACCTATACGCTGCTTTTAGTCAGCTCTTTGGCTATTGGGGTGCTTGTCTCTATTACCGGGCCTATCGGTTTTGTAGGTCTGATCATACCGCATATGGTCCGAAAGCTTTACCCTAAGGCGAACCACCAGCTTATCATCCCTACAGCCCTGTTTGGCGGCCTCTTCTTAAGTGCCTGTGATACCCTCTCACGACTTCCACAGCTGCAAAGTGACATCCCCATCGGTATCGTCACCGCATTTATAGGTGGACCTTTTTTCATCTATCTCATAATCAAAGGAAAATAGTATGAGTTATACCCAATGGTTTGATGACCACGCGGCAAAACATAAGAAGATCGTAGAGCAGCTGCTTTCAGACGGACTTACAAAAGATGAGATCATCGCCTATTTTGACTTTGAGAACATGGTGCAAAAAGAGCCTGATTTCTGTCCCCTTTACAAAGAGCTTGATGATGAGGGAAAAGTGGGTAAGAAGTGCCACGATATGAAGAGACTGAACTGCTACCTCTGCGCCTGTCCTAACTTTCGTTTTAAAGACGAAGGTTTTGAGAAGCATGAGAACAAGACCATTTACAGTCACTGCGACATCGAGTCAAAAGATGGACGACAGGGGGTCTATGGTGATGCGATACATCAAGACTGCTCGAACTGTACCGTGCCGCACAATGTCAGGTATGTGAAAAAGCATTATGATGAGGATTGGAAGGTCATCATGAAAGCCTGTAAGGCGTAGATAGTCCCGACTACCGACCTATAAAGATGTCAAGTGAGACTTCTCTTCTTGATGTCTGTTGACTTTATGCAAACAGTGCACTCTTACTACAGTCCCTTTGAGACTGACTCCTATATTTTGACGATAAGACTTACTGTAGATCAATCGGTTAAGAATCACTTCATACTAGTTGGAATATAATTAATAACGCTAATTGTTACTTTTTAACAAGTATGTTTAAGATTCGGTGTATAAAGGGCACTTCTAAAGATAGTCGAGATCTTTTAAAAGGGAGGTCGAAATCATGGCAGATCATCAAGATCGTATTTATTGGATAGATTCCTATAAGGGATTGACGATGCTGTTTATCATGATAGGACATCTTCAGATGATGTTGCCGATCTATGCTTCATTCTGGAGAGAGGCCTTTGCAAGCATGAGTGTACCCGCGTTCTTTTTTATCTCTGGTTATCTTTTTACAAATAAACAGACCGACCTGTTTGGGTTTATCGGACATCGTGTCAGACAACTGCTCATCCCCTATCTTATCTTTTATACCTCGATCTTTCTATTTTGGCAGTTTCTATACAACGTTACAAATAGAGACCTTTTAAGTGTAGCAGACCAGTTTGTCACGATGATGACCGGTGTCGCCGATGGCGATATGCTGACGGCCACACCTTTATGGTTCATAACAGCGCTTTTTGTCGTCGAGATATATTTCTTCTTAATGGTCAACTATATCAAAAAAGAGTCACGGCTTATATTTACTCTGGCCTTGTTTGGTCTACTGGGTTTTATGACCAGCCAATATCTATCGTTTAGAGTACCGTGGAACGCTGAGGTCGCTCTTACCGCTGTCGTATATTACGGAGCAGGTCATCTGATACACAAACATGACTTGACCGATCTCTTTGTTACCAGAAATAGGTATACAAGTCTCATCCTGATAATCACGCTGACCTTGATCAGTCTCTTTTTAAGTCTGGATAACTATACACTGTTGGCAAAAAATATCCTAAACAATAGTCTGCTAATGTACATCAGTGCGTTTAGCGGTATCTTTGCATTGATAATGATCACGAAGATACCTGCGGTAGAGAAAAGCGACTTTTTACACTACATAGCAAGAAACAGTTATCTTATTTTGGCTTTCCATCTAACATTTATGATCGTCTTGAAGATCGTAGTCCTGGATATGATGCAAGTGACAATGCCTACCGAGGCCGTAGGTAAGAGCATATGGGGTATCATATACTTTTCGATCATGATCTTATTGATGGTCCCGTTCATAGAGCTCTTTAACAGGTTCTTCCCGTTTATCTTGTCGGCCCGACCGAGAAAAGGGAGAAAGAAAAAGGCCACGAGACCGTTTATCAGATCACATGATGTCGTAGTACATTGAGTGTTCGGACTCATTGAAGCGCTGAACACTTCACTTCAATAGTATGAGTCCGTTATCTTCTTGACCCGCGTTATCTCCGTTATAGACAGACTCCCACAAAAAAGTTCACAAAAGGCACGTTATGCACTCTCTCAGTATCTTTGGTACCAGTTCAGATGCCGGAAAATCGACCATCGCTTTTTCCCTTACATATCTGTTGCATCACAGGGGCTTTAAGGTCGCACCATTTAAAGCACAGAACGTCTCCAATAACTCACGTGTCTGTGACCTTGGTGGTGAGATGGCGCAGGCACAGTACTTTGCTGCAGAGTCTATCACTCTTCCAACGGAGAGTGATCTTAATCCTGTACTGCTTAAGTCTGGACGTGGGAACAGTGCTTCACTTATCATCGATGGTGAGGCTGTTGGTGAACAAGATGTCCTGAGTTATTATCGTGACATCGATAGACTCAAACCTATAGTCACCGATGCGTTTAGACGCTTACAAGAACGTTTTGACCTGGTAGTAGCCGAAGGGGCAGGTAGCCCGGTAGAACTGAACCTTATGGACAAAGACCTCTCTAATATCACCATCGCTGAGACGTTTAATACTAAGATCATTTTAGTAGCTGACATCGAACGTGGTGGTGTCTTCGCTTCTGTCTGGGGTGTCTATAACCTTCTACCCGATCAGCTTAGAGCCAATATCATCGGAGTCATCATCAATAAGTTTCGTGGTGATATCACGCTCTTTGATGAAGGACGTCGTATCATAGAAGATGAGTTTGGCATCCCTGTCTTTGGTGTTGTGCCTTACAAGCCGTTCAACCTTGGTTTTGAGGACATGCAGTCATTGGAGAACTATGTACAGAGTTCACACAGCGATGCTATCCGTGTAGGTGTAATACGGTTACCTCATATCAGTAATTTTACTGATTTTGAACCACTTATCGCCGATGAGGAGGTGCAGTTGAACTTCATCCATTCTGCTAGTGTTCTGTCCGAGTATGACCTTGTCATCTTGCCGGGAACAAAACGTACAGTAGAAGACCTTCGATGGTTACGAACGCATGGTTTTGATAAAGCGCTGGAGCGATTTAAAGGTCCGGTCGTTGCCATCTGTGGCGGTTATGAGATGATGTTTGAACGGATCCTTGATCCGGATGGCATTGAAGAAAATACTGGCAGTGTCATAGATGGATTAGGGCTTTTAAAAGGTGATATAGTATTCGAAAAAGAGAAGACCATTACGAAGGGGAGTTATGAGCTCTTTGGTCTAAGCCTTGAGGGTTATGAGATCCATCATGGACAAAGTGAGCATCTCGGTATGGCTAAAGAGAAGTTTTACGGCACCTTTTTACATGCACTTTTCGACAATGATACTTTTCGCAACAAGCTCTTTAAAGAGATTTTACCGACATATGAAGGGTATGACTTTCAGGCCTATAAAAAAGAGAAGACAAGAGAGTTTGCTGAGCATGTCGAGTCGGCTGTGGATATGGATAGATTGATCAAGTTGTTAGATGAGTAGTACTCTTTGAAAGATGCTAAGAGGAGTTTTCAGTTTTAGCTGTGCCGCAATTAAGCACCGACTAACACTTTGTTGATTATACTTTCACTCTTCAAAGTGGACAGCTGGCCGAGTGGTCGAAGGCGCACGCCTGGAACGCGTGTATAGGGCAACCTATCTAGGGTTCGAATCCCTAGCTGTCCGCCATTTTCTTTTAAACCCCTAAAACACGGAATCCAAAACAAAAAATTTACGAACTGTGCCCATAATGTGCCCAAGTGTGTCACATCATAGAG
>JADGEC010000022.1 GCA_016744575.1 Sulfurimonadaceae bacterium
ACGTGCATATTAAAAGAAGTAGTTAGCCTCAAGACGATAGTCACCGTATGAACCGACATCTATCTTCTCTCCATTGATGATATACTCATCAGCAAAGACCTGTCCCAAACGAAGTTTCAGTTCCAGATCAGGTAGGGAGTCGAATGTCTTCCAGATATCTATATGTGCGATAGCGTGGTCTGTAAAGGATACCGTGCCTGCGTCGATCTTCTTCTGGTCATAATCCATATAGGCGACATCTGCCACGATCCGTACTCCCGGAAGTATGCCTGCTTTTCCAAAGTGATAATAAGCTTGGACCATATAGGAGTCCGTTCCTGCCATCCAGTTGTATTGTCCCATGGATCGGGTGTAACCACCTGTAGGGAAGCCGCGCCATGGTGCGATGATATCGCCGGCATCTTCTACCGTCGAATAGCCTGCCATGATAGAGCCGTTCTCACTATATAGCTTTAGTCGCACAGCGAGCATACTACCATCGACACTGTCTGGGTCTGTATAGGAGGCACTTTGAGTAAGAAGTGGTTCACTCTCAGAAGCAAGTCTTCCTGTCAATGAGGCACCACCTATCTCACCAGCACCTTGGTCATACTGTCGCATGTAACGGATGCCCGGAGTAAGTCTATAGCCATTGCCAAGCAAGATATCGTAGTTCATCTCCGGGATGAGAGAAGCGACAAAGCCATCGATGTACATAGTGTCGAGATCGACTCGAAGGTTTGGTATTGAGCGGTTTTCCGCGGTGAAGATGAACATACTCGGGTCGATTTTTTCGCCCGCTGCTTCGATATTTGCGACACTTAGACCTTTGTGGGATACTGCATCATCATTTTCCAGACCTACACCTCTATTTGGGACATAGATGCCATCACTGTCTTGGAGCCGGTATGAGCCGTAGGCGATGACACTGTGAAACTCGCGATGGTCACGTAGTTTCTGACGGTCGAAATAGGCGAGTCGAAGCCATGTGTCCTCTATATCGCCATCACTATCAAGGCTCACTCCCTGAAATGTGTTGGGGACCATCTTTGTATCATTTGAACGTATGAGTACGCTTTCAAATTTTTGACGACCATATTTAAGTGATGTCTGAGCGATCCTATATTCGGCATAGGCTATGGCCAGGACATCGAGTGAAGCACCATGCCCGTATGCCCTTGAATAGGTGTCTTTAGCCGCTTTACCCGCATCAAAATAACCGATAGTACCATCACGATCGGTATCGTCTACCGTGACATGACTGGAGTAATAACCTACACTGGTTCCAAATCCTTTGAAGAAAGCTGTGGAGTAGAGCAGACTACCACCGACGCCCCATGCATAGTTGTCATCATTACGATCGAGCACGCTCTCTGCCCAGTCCCAGTAGAAGAGGTTGCTACGAAGACGACCCTCAAAACGGCCCTCTTGAAACATACTCTGGACATCGTCGACATCTTTTAATGATCGTTTATACTCGAGGATACCATTGTTCTTAAGTGTTATGGTCTCTGTCTCAAGGGCAGATGCGGTAGTAAATAATAGTAAGGATATAAGGATAGAAATAGATAATAACGGTTTCATCTGAACGTCTGTTCCCTTGTGCTATGTATAAGTATTTAAGACTTTGATCAGTGTAAAGTCCAAGGAAAGGCACTGATGTCTTTAGTATTTAGATCTGTTTTGCGAATTATATCAAAATATAATGCTTTGTATAAGTAAAATTGTTAATATCTTGCTCTTTCCGTAACATGATATAAGTCAAAAAAAGGGCTCTTTTAGGAGCAAGGGTGAGATGAGAGCTTCTCCTCGTCATATTGTGGGAAGATGTAGCCTGCGTAGAAGAGATGGTCTTTGTGGGTTCTTCTAGCATTATCGATGTCCATTTTGGAATAGACCCTGGTCATGTATATCTATAAAGATGGGAAGGGTATAATCTTTCTACCAAACTAAATAAAAGTGCTATAAGATCGATATTGGATCTTACGGAGTGCTCTAAAGCTGACCATTATGAACTTTGATGACCAAATACTTGAACGCTTTATTCCTGTAGCGTATGATGAACTGTTGGAGGATGCACTGGAGCATCTCTCTTTTGAAGAAGAGGATATAGAGGGTTATCGTAAGTTCTCACTACTCTTAGAACAGTTTTATCATGCAAAGTTCTATGGGCGACTTAAACGGCTTAAGAGGCTCTATCATCCTTTTAACCCGGACACGGATACCGTGACGCGTCAGAGTTATTCACCAGAAGCTTACCTCGAGATGAAAAGTGACCTTGTCAAAGAGATCCGTCCCTTATTAGATAATGCGAACTATGAGGAGTTGACCGAAGAAGAGCTTAATATTGCTTTGTCAAAGACCTCGCCGCATGGAGTGGAAGTGACAGTTGATTTTGACGATTTTGACGATATCTCTCTTTTCTATCGTGGTGAAGCCTATAAGTATGAGGATAAGCGTGACTGGAAGAGCTTTTATTTGAAAAAAGAGCAGGTAAGAGTCAATATCTATCGCCGTCTTTTTTTACTGCTTAAACCAAAGACATTGACACAGCGTGCCCAGGAGATAGCGACCCGTGATGGTCAAGAGCTTGAGAAGGTCATCAAAAAGCTGCGTAAAGACAATAAAGTCCTGATCGATGGTGAGAAGAACGAGCGTATTTTTATCAAACTCTTTAAAGATATACCACACCCAGATCTTGAGATGCTCTTTCCCAATACTAAAGTCCGTATGACGCTACAGGATAAATTGAAGATCGGCGTTACCGGAGGGGGCGGAACAGTCGGTGGAGCCATTACTATGATCGGTAAGATCGGTGCAGTGATCGAACCGTTCTCACTACTTATGGCTATCGGAGGCTTTGGCGGCGTACTCTGGCGACAGATCAAAAATGTCTTTACCCAGCATACACGCTATATGGCGACACTGGCAAAACATCTCTATTACTATAATCTAGATAATAATGCAGGTGCACTGGCTTATATGGTCAATATGGCGGAGATGGAGGAGAGTAAAGAAGCACTGCTTGCCTACTTTTTTATCGTCCATGACAATGGCAGGCTCGATCGGAAGGAACTTGATGAAGCTATTGAAGCTTATATGGCAGCGACTTATGAGCTACCTATGGACTTTGAGGTGGATGATGGTGTTGAGAAACTGTTGAGACTGGGATTGATCGAAGAGAGAGAGACGCTTTTGCATGCAGTCGCTATCACAGAAGCACTCAGCCGTCTTGAGCAGAGTTGGGGTGAGATCATAGCGTCAGGCACGACTAAAAAAGAGTCTAAGGAGTCTGTTCGGTCTGTATTGAATTGGCTGAAAAACTCTTCGTGATCATCAGCTCTTCTCTTTTTTATCCTCGAGTGGCTCCTCGTCGGAGTGCTCTTTAGCGCTTCTCTTTTTTCTTTCATGATAGTTATCTAGGCGATCCCAGACTTTTTTATCCGATCTGAACTTTTTGCTCGATCGGTAGGCTTCCATGTCTGGATCGTCTATTGCATGAAAGGTATCTAGAAGACCCCAGAGGGAATCATCTGCTTTTTTATCTTTTTTGAAAAAGGAGAAGAGTCTCATGTCCTTCCTTTATATGGAACATCGAACGGAGAGATTGTTTAGCTTTCTCTCCTGTTTTTCGTAATAGTCGTCAAGTTTACCCCATAAGTCTATCTCAGACTTTTTTTGCTTGCCTTGAGTAGGATGACTCTTATTAGACTCCAGTCTTTCATAGTCTTTATCGAGAGTGTCCCATAGTGATCGAGGTGTAGGTTCGTCGACTTTTTTACTTAGTCCTAGAAATGAGAAAAATGACATCGGTGTCCTTCATATACTATTAAGATAGGTAAACAAGATTATATATAGTTTGATATTGTTATATAATATTTATTATGATTTGCTTAAGGCAAGAAGTCATTGATTACTATATAAGTTTTTTTAAAGAGTGATTCTCTTTGTGAGTAGAGGTGATGTCGTTTTCCGTAGATTATCAGGCCCATCGCTAAAACACTTGTCTGAGTGCATGAGAATCTATAAATAAGTTATACTGCTGAAATATTTATTTGTTTCGTCAGGATACCGATGTTCATTTCACGACTCTTTTTGATCGTCTCTTTATTGCTCTTGTCACTCAACGCTAGAGATATCAAGCCTCTTTTTCGTCTGCACGCTACTGGACTGGTGACAGACTTCGTGATAGACGGTTTTGAACTCTATGCATCTACCGATATGGGTAGCATCGATATCTTTGATATCAGGACACGAAAGATGATCAGGCAGATAACACTGGAGCCTTTAAAAGACTTTAAAGGAGAGCTCATCCCGGCAAAGGTCTTCAGTGTCGATCGGCATAATGGAAAGACTTTGATCGTCAGTGCTAGTGCGGATGGTTACCGTGATGTATGGGTCCATGATGGAAGAGAGTTGCAGAACATCATCACCCCCGCCGATAAGCTTGTCATCCAGGAAGCCCGTTTTATCGATGATGAGAAAATCCTCTTTGGGACGCTGGATTACGATGTGATCTTGTATGATACCCAGGAGAAATATCAAGCCTATAAACATCATGTGGCGCAGGGTTCTTTTTCCGACATAGACCTCAGTGCGGATCATACCAGGATGATCACAGCGGACGAGAGTGGAGAGGTGACACTGAGTGATGTCAAGACATCTGAGGTCTTAGAGGTGTTCTCAACGCAAAATGTCGATAAGGTCTATAAGATAGCATACCGTAATGGTACGGTGATCACTGCAGGACAGGACAGACGAGTCGGTGTCTACCCAAAAGATGGAGAGCCGTATCATATAAAAAGTGATTTTCTTGTCTACTGTGCGGGACTAAGCCCTGATGGTTCTATCGGTGTCTATGCCAGCGGTGTGGATAATGATCTGCAGACCTTTGATGTGAGAAATGGTAAGAAGCGAGACAGACTCATAGGCCACTTCGCCACTTTGACGACCATCCATTTTCTAAATGAGAATGAACTCTTCAGCGCTGGTGATGAGAACGATATCTTCTTCTGGAGCCTAAGAGAGTAAAGAGCCCTCCAGAGCAGTCTGACTCAATACGAGAACGCTACCGGTATCCCGAAGACCGCTCCATATCCTCCATAGAGGATGAGCCGGTTAAAATAGACTTTTGCAAAGGAGTTGAGCATCTCTTCGAGTTCACTTGGATGCATGGCATTGATCTCGCGTTCGATGACCTCTTTGAAATCTATGGAACCGATAAGCCCATCCATGTTAGCGATGACTGTGTCATAGGTGGCATCGAACCCATTGTCGAGTAGATACTCTTTAAGCCGTGTATCGATAAGACCGTTGAGTGAACGAAGTGTCGTTGCCATAAGTGGGATTATCACGTGTGCGATCGAATCCCGGAACGCATCATCACCCAGAAGTGTAGTGATGGTCTGCTCAAGTGACTGCTGGAGTCTGCTCTCGTCTACTAAAGAAGCTATTCCTTCGCTATCGAACCCATCAAGTAATATAGTGACTAGGTGTTGTTCGAAAAGTGCATATCCTGATGAGTCAAAGAGCTGCTGAGAACTAAAGCGTATCTGTTCTTCAATATCCTGATGTGTCAGCCCTGCAAGTAAGGTATTGAGTGTGTTATGGCTGAAAAACTCATTGCGGGTGTGCTGGATGAACGAGGAGAGTTGCTTTACGAGGATGTCGTGCTCTTTTTTAAGGGACTCTATTATCTCCGCTCTGGCAAAGTCGATCTCCTCATCTACCGTTTCGAGTATCACTCTTACGGAATGAAACTCCATGACCTCTAGCTGTTCACCGAGTGTAGCGGTATAGGTGTCTTCGACCATCATCACACCGATCCTCCCTATTCCAGAAGCGACATCGGCATGACTTAGGACCTCATTGACGATGGGGGTGAATGCGTGAAGGTCAAGTAGTTCGTCTTTGATCCCAAAGCTACTTAATTCTTTCTCCTTAAGCTCTTCAAGGAAATGATGGGTGACAGACTCGACCTCTGCTTTACGCTCATTCAAAAAGATCGGCATCTCTTTGTCGATCAAGATCGTGATAAAACGCCTGATATCGCCAAAGACGCCGCTGGCTCTAAAGAGTGCGTTGGTCGCAAAACTGTTGTGTGATTTGACTGCTCGCCTGATCTCGGTGATGATGCTTCTTTTCTCATCTTGAAGCTGTTCGATGATCCCGTCGAGACCGTGATCGAAAAGAAGGCGCAGGTTCTCCTCGATGGTCTCGGTCAATGCACCATTGAACATCTCACCGATGTTTTTATCTGTCTTTACGGTCTCCTCTATTAACATACTCTGAAGAAAGTCGATGACTTCATGTTGTACACGTTCACTTTGGAGACGGCTTACGACATACTCACTTAGACGAGTACTAAAGAGATCTTGCATCGGTGGTGTCAATAGAGAACTGATGGGACGGTCCTGCCACTGCTCGAGAATGGGTTTGCCCAGTGTATCGATCATCTCCAGGAGAAACTCTTTCTCTTCAAGTCGTTGATGAGCATAAGTCAGTGTATGGTCGACTCCGATGGTGATCAGTCGGTCTGCCAGCTCTGAGACCTCCGTTGGCAGTGCATGCTCAAAAGTCTGTGTGCCATGATCATCAAGCCACTGCTGCGCACGCGCTGTAAGACCATTTTCTAGACGTCTTTGTCCTCTCTCTCTGAGGGTCTTTCGGTTGGAGGACTCACGAAAATAGGATAGATCTGTGCCATTGGCAGTAAGAAGTGCTTTCTCTGCCATAGCTTCTGTATCGAACTGCTTGGCGGCCATGCCATATGCAGAGAAGAATATCTCCGTAGAGAAGTATTCAGCGTGGCGATCGAGAAAAGCCTCAGCGACTCGGTAGTCATCGGCTGTGATATAGGCTTTGAGCGTATCGATAAGGTGAGGTCTGAGTGTGATGATCTTATCGTGGATAGCATCCTGTGTCAGCAGGGTCTCATCCACGAACTTGGACATGTTCTTCGCAAAGAAAGGTTTTCGCTTCCCTACGATCCCGGGGGTGAAGGGGATGTTCATACCAAGTAGACTTTTTCGCTCATAAGGTCTGAAAAGCATCTTTAACGCAAGCCAGTTAGTCAAGACCCCTGTTGCACCATAGACAATAGGGATGGCGGCGAAAAGATAAGGACCGCTCAGGGCACCAGTCAGTTGCTGTACACCATAGAGTACGCCTCCGACACCAGCACCCAGACCGGCACCTAACCAGGTGATAGGACCGAGTTCTGCTCCCATGAACTCTTCGACCTGCTCTTGTAGTTTGGTCGGTCCCATTGCGAGTAGTTCGTTTTTGACTGTCATGGAGACATTTTTTTCCAGAAGTAGGGGAAGGTTGTCATTGATACCCATGACTGCGATATCACTCAGGCGTTTGGCACTGCTCTCATGTCCGGCGACTATGTCGAAGAGTGTATGTAGATGTGTTGTCTCGGCCTTAAGTGAGAACGCAGATTTTTGTTCCTGCAAGAGATGCTGTATCTTAGGACGGATGAAGGTGAGTGTCTCTTTGTCCAACAATGTCGAAAGGGGCAGCCTTTGCACACGCTTTTGCAGACGTTCCGTAAAGAGTGTCTGCATCTGTGCCTCATGTTTAGAGAGCATCTCCAGGACTGTTTTAGGACTTTTTTCGTTTATAAAGCTTCCAAGTGGTCGTTGGATCGTCTTGCGTATCTGAGAGGCCGCAAGCTTTTTC
This sequence comes from Sulfurimonadaceae bacterium, assembly GCA_016744575.1. Classification (GTDB taxonomy): domain Bacteria; phylum Campylobacterota; class Campylobacteria; order Campylobacterales; family Sulfurimonadaceae; genus BB26. The sequence continues at coordinate 7,666 of JADGEC010000022.1, forward strand.
AACTGTCTGTTCTTTTGAGCATCTTTAAGCCAGAGACTTAACCTTTGTGGCTCGAGCAGTGATTCGACTTGCTCAAGAAGCTGTCCTTGCCAACTGCTGTTAAAGAGTGATGAGAGCGGCCGAGCGAAGAGCTCACCGAACATTAGGCGTTCGATGAAAGGGGCGGCTCTGGGAAGGTTGAGCTGTATAAGTCTTGCGACTAGCAGTGGTGTGAGCCAGTTTCGTGATGTAAGTTCCGTGATGACATGGCCGATGCTTCGTTTACTGATGGCATCGAGAACGAGGTCAAGTCCTTTGCGGACGTGGGCTTCTCTGGAACTCTCATCATCAAGTATCCCGGTAAGCCGGTCTATTAAGCGAAAACGTTCTGTGACCTTACCCAGAAAGACTGCTTTGAAGGAGTATTTCATCTTACCAAGCGGACCGCCGCTTTTTAACGAAGCATCGATAAGGCGTTCTATGAACACCTCCAGATCACCGCTGTTGGCTTCAAGCCAGTCGATCATCAGTGCAAGTAGACGAGGCAGATGCGTCTCGACGAGACCTACTATCTCCTGTGTGGTCTGCTCGCTAAGAAGATCGCTAAGCGGTTCATCGACACCTTTGAGGCTTTCGAGTATCGCCGCGGAGAGATGGGTGAGTTCCTCTCTGCCCTGAGGGCTCTCCATCAAGAGAAGAAAGCGTCCCATGAGGTGTTGAGAGAGTGCTGTCGTGCGCTCTTCTCCCAAGCGATCCTGGATACTTTTGGTGAATAGCATCTCCAGAAGGGCCGGGATAAGGGTGTCCAGTCCTAAAGAGTCTCTGACATCATATAACATCGTCTCAAAAGCAAGAGGGTCTATACTTCGCAGCAGCATGTCAAGCAGGGTCTCAAGCTCTCCATCTAGCAAGATCATCATCCGTTTTGTTAAGAGCTTTTCGATGCTGATGTCACTGTGACGCAACTGTTCCATCATCTCAGGTGTCAAAGCGATTATAGTCTTATAGAGATAGGAGAAGAGGGCTTGACTCAACTCCTTTTGTAGGTCTTCAGGCAGCAGTGCATCGATATTGATGTGTGCGGCAGTGCGCTCTAACAAAGCATCGATAAGATCAGCTTCCATGGGCTCAAGAAAATCGAGTACAGCATCAAGCGTCTCTTTTAGCCCCTCGATGTCGCCGAGTCTAGTGTCGGGGAAACGCTTATAGAGAGCTTGTCTAAGAAGGTATTCCACAGCTTTTTGCAGCTCTGTCTTAAAAGCGTCGCTGGAGAACTCATGCTCTAGTGTGGCATGGTTGATAAGGTCACGTTCGACCAGTTTACTGATATTCTCCACAAACTCCTCAAAATTACTTGCGAGTACGCCCCCTCCGACGATGGGGTACTTCTTAAAGAGCATCTTGATAGCCATAGTATTGGTGATATAGCCGGTGATACCGCCTGCGACCAGATTGGATAGGAGTTGTGTAAGCATGCGTGATTATAGCTATGCAAAGATATGAAAAGCTTGTAGCGTATCACCCAAGGGTGAAGTCGCGTCAGATAGTACGGATTTTACTCATCCATTGGCTCGAAGGACTCTTTAGGTTCAAAACAGTCAGGACATTCCCAGTCCTCAGGAAGCTCTTCAAAGGGTGTACCCGGAGCTATGTCGTTTTCCGGGTCACCGATGGCTGGATCATAGATATAACCACAAGAGGGACATTCGTAGCGCCTCATCTCACTCTCCTTTATGGGGACGATCATCTACAGAGTCTAGAGCATGGATGATTAAAGAGATATAAGATCTATTGATAGATGTAGGCAGTTAGACCTTGATAGAAGCTAGATTAGGAATGAGATGTGCTTTTATGTGATAATCGTATGGTAAGTGTTAACTGTTTATTTAGTTTGAGAGACTATAATCATAGATTAAATCATCTGCATAAAGGGTAAATGAATGATGTATAAAAATAGCGATCGATCGAGAGAGGCTTTCAAAGCCTCAAGAGCAGGTTTCTCATTGATCGAACTTATGATCGTCATCGTCATACTTGGTCTCCTGGCATCATTGGTAGTGCCTAATATCATGGGCAAAGGGGAAGAGGCGAAGCAGAAGCTTGTCTGTGTCCAGATGAAGAATATCGCTGAGACATTGAAGATGTTCAAGCTTGATAACGGTATCTACCCGACTACTGAGGAAGGCCTGGAGTCTTTGACAGCTAACCCGGATGCCTCAAAGTATCCGTTCTACTCCAAGTCAGGTTATTTTGAGGATGAGAAGATGCCTCTGGACTCATGGAGAAACGGCTTTGTCTATATCAATAAAGATGGACGCTTCGATCTGGTCTCGATGGGTGCTGATCGTAAAGAGGGCGGCAAGGAAGAGTATGCCGATATCCGTTTTAGTGAGTGTAAGTTCTAAGCAGGCATGAAAAATCGGGGATTCACCCTTATTGAACTGATGTTAGTGGTGTTGATCATTGGACTGGTCTATGGGCTGGCATCTAACAATATGAAGCGTTTCAGTGACAAGAGTGAGATGGTCGATCTTATGAGCTTACCTGGTTTTGTGGCTAGTCAACAAGATCATGATCACCTCTCAGTCATCTGTATCGACCGCTGTAAAGAGTGTGCACTGTATAGAGGTGAGAAGATGCTCAAAGAACTCATTCCATTTGTGGATGAGAAGGCAGAGTATTTTCATTTTGATCGGCATCTGCTTACCCGTGAAGTACAGTGGTTACCGCTATTTCGTGAGAATGGTGTAGAAGAGCCGGTCTGTTTCCGTTATGATCTTTATAGTGATGGTAGCAGCAGTGAGATGATCATCAAGACGAAGGAGATGGTCTTAGACTATCCCGGTTATTTTGGTACAGTAGGACGTTACACCTCGGTCGAAGAGGTCGTTGACGCAAAACAGGCTCTTATCGAGGAGGTACTGCAGTGATCTTTGCCTATAAAGGGATCGATAGTAGTGGTCGAAGGATCAAAGACAAGATCGAAGCAGATTCGATCGAAGAGGCCAAGAAGAAGCTCAAAGCACAGAAGATCATCTATGAGCATATCAAGGAGGACTCTCCCTCGGTCTTTGAGGGAGTCAGTCTTAGTCGAAAATATCATATTTCGACCAAAGAGCTGGCCCAACTGAGTCGTGAATTGGCGATGTACATACGTTCGGGAATCTCCATCGTCGGTGCTTTACAGGTCGTTCAGACTCAGTATACCCACAATAAGAAACTCAATCTTTTCTTGAAATCGATGAACACCTCTTTGGATGAAGGTAAGAACTTCTATGCTGCCCTGGAGGCACAAAATGTCGTCGTCCTTCCCGAGTTCTTTAAACAGTCCATCAAAGTCAGTGAGTCTGGAGGGATACTTGATGAGGTATTGCTGGAGCTCTCACGCTTCTTAAAAGAGCAGGACCGAATAGCCAAAGATATCAAAGGGGCCTTCGCTTATCCGCTGTTCATGGTAGTCATCTCTTTGTTCATGGTCGCGTTCATGCTTGCTTTCGTAGTGCCTCAGATCACCGGTATCTTCACCAGTATGGATCAAGAACTTCCGAAGATCACCCAGGTCGTCATAAGTGCCGGTGATTTTTTCAGTGAGAACTATGCCCTTCTTCTGGGCATACTCTTTCTTAGCATCACAAGCTATTCGCTCGCTTATAAGTATAATGCTCCTTTTCGCTATCTGATGGATGGTACGTTGCTTCGGCTCCCTCTTTTTGGTGATATCGCTACTAAGAACGAATTGGGACGTTTTGCTTTTATCGGAGCGTTGTTGGTGCGTTCAGGTGTCCCGTTCGTCCAGACTATCGACCTCTCATCGAAGATACTTGAGAACGATGTATTGCGAAAAGCTTTCCGGGAAGCTGCTAACAAGGTCGTCGAGGGTAAACGGCTCTCAACAGCATTGAAAGAGTCACATCTTCGTCTCAACGAGGGTTTTATCCAGTCGATCGCATTGGGTGAGGAGACTTCTCAGGTCGAGCCGGTATTGGTCAATATCGCGGAGCTATATGTCGAAGAAAACCGTGACAAGATGGGTATCTTGTTGACACTTCTTGAACCTGCATTGATGCTTTTTGTAGGTGGTATGATCGGCTTTATCGTCGCAGCGATGCTTCTTCCGATCTTCAGTATGAGTATCAGTTAGGGTGAGCATGATGAGAGAGGACTTACGAAAGAGAAGAGTCTATCCATCGATGCGTCCTGCGATCGCATTGATGGTGACCGTCTTTTTTATCATGGCGATAACGATCGCAGTCGGTCTAAGTCTCTCTCAGCTTCAAAAAGGGAACCAGCAGTTGCAGGAGGGGCGCTTTCTGGTACAAGGTAGTGCCGTGATGGAAGATGTCCTTGTCCTTTTGAAAAGAGCTACTGAGGTGATGCCTGTCGAAGATACGATGACACTGCGGATATTCCTTGACAGTGCTGCTTTGATCCCGTTCGAGATGGAAGACCTTCGTGTGAAGATCGCTATGGGAAGTGCCAGAGGCAAGTTCAATATAAACTTGTTGGCGGCTTCTGAAGTATTACAAGAATCTATGAAGCGTTATCTGATCGACTTTAATATTCAGGATGCCTCCTATTTTGTCGATATACTCATCGACTCGATGAGTGGGATCAGTGAGGTCTACCGGACAGAGTTGTATGATGAGATGCCATGGATGTATAGAGATCGTGTCATGGATAGTGAGCATTTTACTCAGTTGCTCGACTTCTATGTCTTGATGCGGCATGATAATGGTATAAAAAGTGTACCGTGGGAAGAGCTGATAAGTTTTGGTGACCCCAAGAGGGCTCAGCTTGATGCGAACTATTTGACACCAGCCCTATGGAGATTGATGCTGCCTGATGCCAGCCGTGATCAGATAAGGGCACTTGTCGAAGGTGCTTATGAAGTGGGTTATCTAAATGAGGCTGATCTTGGTCTCAGTGATGATGAGTTGGCACTGATAGCACCGTTTGATATCATCTATTTTATTCCAGTGGCAGAAGTAAGTGTGATGATAGAAGAGAATAACAATACGGCTGAGATCATATTTCAGTATGATATTGCATCTAAACAGGCAAAAGAGTTCAGTTATGATATTTAAACCCAAGACACGTATTGTCTTATTCGATACGCGATCACCTATGATAGAGATGGACGAGATGTTTGATATCATCCTCTCTCCAAGTTTCTACTGGGTGAAGCGCATCGAACTTCCTGTGAAGTATCTTCATGAAGCCAGAAGACTGCTGCCTTCGCTTTTTGAGGATACCCTGCCAAAAGGTGGTGAGTACAGTTATAGTACATACCGTGATGGTGATGCCTACATGATCTTTGCCTATGATGACAAAGCTATTGTACGTGCACTTAATGAGAAAGGGATAAAGACAGCACATATCAACAAAGTCTATCTTGCTCAAAGTGAGTTTGGCTCTTTCGAGAAGGCGATCTCTCTGGGAGGTGACTCCGTGATGCTGGTCCAAGATGGAGTATTGATCAAGTTGCCTTCGACCTTCTCTGATGATACGATGCTAATCGATCTTGACCAGCATAAATTCTCATCACACCATATTCCTCTGGCCCGATATTCACATATCGCTGATAAGAAGAGTATGACGTTGTTCGCCTCCTTTATGCTTATTCTTATCATCTCACTTGTGGCTGAGTGGAGTATCGTTCATACAAAGACGACAGGTATCGACGAGAAGCGAGCAGAGCTTTTTGAGAAGTATAAGCTGAAAAGTACCATGATGCAAAACCGTGCTATTTTAGAGCGTCTGGAGAGCCGTTTCGGACTACAGACCAAGATCCGCTTCATCAGTACCTCGTTGTTCGATCTTAAACTGGATGAAGCTGAGAAGATGACCCATCTTGATATAGCCCCAGAAAGAGTGAAGACTGCGTTCTTAGTCGCTTCTGTCGAGCGGGTAAAGATCATCACTACCCAACTCAGGAGTGCAGGGCACATCTTTACCAAAAAGTACAGCAATGGGGTACTGGATCTGGAGTTTGCCTTATGAGACAGATCAATCCGCTCTATATCTCACTACTGTTCTTTGTGGTACTGCTGATCGTGTTCATCAAATTAAATGGTGCGAAAGCTGAACATAATGAGGTCAAGAACGATCTTATCAAGACCGAGATGATGGCAAAGCGTATGGTCGCGCTAAAGCGTAACTGGGGAGAGGATAAAGGCAGAGAACGTGCTCTGGAGAGAATGCTTAAAGCCTCACTGTTACGTGACGCTGCTCTGGTAAAGAAACGAGAAGGAAAGATGATCACAGTCACTTCCAGAAAAGTCGATGCGAAAGCGCTTGAATTTCTGATCAACAAACTGTTTAACGGGACCTTTGCCATAAAGACCCTACAGCTTAAACGGCTTGATGATGAGTATGCATCACTGCGGATGGAGATCGAACTATGAGGTCTTTATTCCTGCCAATATTGATACTTCCAATACTGCTTTCTGCTTCGACCATCGTCAATTATGAGGTACTTACCCATAGTGACAGAGTCGATGTGATGATCAGCTTTGACCAGCCCTATAGTGGAGAGGTGAGAAAAAGTAGAGCGGAAGATGAGATAATGCTGATCTTCGATGACGCTTCGATCACTACTCCAAAACTCCGAGATGTCAGCTCACCATTCCTTTCGCGCTTTGTGCTAACGCCACTTGATAATACGACAAAGTTCATAGCTGATGTAGCTACGGATGTGACTCTGCACACCTCTAAGAGTGGTGATTCTCGTACACTGCAGTTACGTTTTGTCGGTCCAAAAGGGCTCAAGGCAGTAGAGCCAGTGAAAAAAGCTGCTCCCGAACTCCTCCAGGATGACGAAGTCGAAAAGAGTGGGGATCCGGCACCTGCGGCTCTTCTTAAGATAGGGACGGTCGTAGCCATTATCTTACTAGTGGGTGGCTGGATAGTCGTAAGACGTCGCAAGGACAAAAACAGTGACACCGTGAAGAGTGGTTCGCAGACGACGCTCTCAGGATATATAGCTGCTCTCAAAAGCAGGTTCCCTGCCCTGACCAGAAGTAGTGGTTCAGGTGATAGCAGAAATAAGAAAGAGCTTTCACGGTCTAAGTATCTAAAAGCCTTTAATCCCAAAAACAAGTTGATGACACTGCTCGCAGGTCTGGTCATCATCGCACTACTTGTGCCGAAGATCAACCTCTATTATCAGCTTGAACATCTTATCAAGCCCTATGGGGTCATCCTAAGTGGTGAGGAGATGGAGGATAAACGTCTCTGGCTCAGCATCAAAGATGGTGTACTTTTTTATCAGCAGATAGAGAGTGCGAAGATCGAGACTATAGATGTCATGCTCTTTGTACTGTACGATCGGATAAGGGCAGAGAACATCCGTTTATCATCTACACTAGAAGGTTTTTTACCTCCTGATATAGAACATATCACATTGCGTTACTCGGTACTGGACCCTTTGAGAGTGACATTGGAAGGGGTAGGTGACTTTGGTGAACTAAGCGGTGAACTGTTGTTGCGTGAGAGAAGTGTGAAAGTGACATTGAAGCCTTCACTACTGATGACAAAACGTTTCGCATCGACATTAAAGACACTTAAACGCGATAATACGGGAGGTTACTATTATGAATCCCGTTTTTAAACAGTGGTTACTCTCTTTACTGACACGTCTGCTGGTCATCGTGATCATAGCCAACATCATCTCCTTGACCATGTTATGGTTCCTACCTGGAGAAGGGGTGGAGTACTTCTCTACGAAGTCCACCCAGGCTGAGTACCATCGTTATCGCGTTGCGATCATGATTGAAAAGCACAAAGCCGGAAGTGATGGAAAGCGTGCTGGAAGCGCCTCAAAAGATGGTTCATATCAAAGTGGACCGGGAGGTTCATCTGCTCCTGCTAAAAAGATCCCGAGCCTGGTCCTTACCGGGCTCTATGGTACCGATAAGGCAGCGATCATCGTCATTGCGATGAAGTCATCACCGACAAAGACTGAGGTGGTAGGTACAGGTGAGGAGTATAGCGGTTATACTCTCATGGGGGTAGATAACAACAGTGCTATTTTTGACCGTAACGGACAAGAGTATAGACTCTATCTGCAAGATGCGGATAAAGCTCCGGTTTACACACCGACAAAGCCTATGGCAGAGAACGACTTCCCCGATAGTGCAGATATGCCGACAACTAGGGTCTCACGTGAAGAGGTCGTAGATTATGCGAAGAACATGGATCGCATATGGAAAGATATCAGTATTATCGAGGTGAAAGAGAACGGGACACTTAAAGGGTTCAAGGTGACGCGTATCAAACCTGATACTCCGTTGGCACGATTGGGGCTAAAACGTGGTGATATCATCATCAAGGCTAATAACAAAAGAATTAGGTCCTACGCAGATGCGCTGGATATCTATAAAAAAATAGGCTCGATTCAGGCACTGCAGCTTGTTGTGCTTAGAAATGATCAAGAGAAGGAGCTAGTCTATGAGATCTATTAGCATACTGCTATTACTACTGCTGTTAAATACGGGGTCGCTTGTGGCACGTCAACAGGTAAACGTCAATTTTTCAAACATGCAGATCAATGACTTTATCAGACTTATAGGAAAGGTCAGTAAGAAGAACATACTGGTCAATCACAAGATCAATGGTACAGTCAACCTGATAACGACTACCCCTGTCTATGATGATGAGGTGATGGGTATTCTGATCTCCGCACTCGATGCTAAAGGTTTCACCCTGATCGAGAAGGGTTCTGTCTATGAAGTCGTCCGTTCGACAGAAGCGGCTAAACATAACCTTCCAGTCGTCACACAGGGCAAGCGTGCGAATGGCTCGCTGATGGTGACACAGGCGGTAGTCGTCAAGGCAGAGAACGTGGATATCGTTGCTGCCAAGGTACGTTATCTTATCTCTAAGACAGCCAAGCTGATGACGATGAAAGAGTCTAACACACTGTTGATAACGGATTATCCGGGTAACATCGAGACCATCAAACGAGTCATCAGAGATATAGATAAACAGAATATCGTCATAACCGATATCGTCACACTCCAGTATGCACAGATACTTGAAGTCCATACACAGATGACAGAGATCGCGAAGAGCCTTTTCAATGCAAAAGTGGAGTCCGAGCAGGTAAAGATCTTGATGAACAAAGCCATCAACAGTCTTGTCCTGGTAGGTAAGCGAAAAAACATCCAGAGACTTAAAGTGGTGATAGCGAAACTCGACAGGGAGCAGAACCTCAATGAGGTGGTACAGATATTCAACCTTAAGAACTCAGATTCCAAAAATGTTCTGGCTTCACTGAAAGAGATCACGGAGAAACAGACGTTTGCGGATCCTGCGATGAAACCAAATGTCTCTGCGAATGAGGAGATCAACTCGATCATCATCGTTGGAAATCCTCTTATCATCAAAGGTCTCAGTCGCATCATCAAAGAGCTTGATAAAGAGAAGTTCCAGGTCTATGTACAGGCTCGGATCGTCGAGATCAACAATGATGAGTCTGAACAACTTGGTCTTAAATATGGCATGGAGGGTGGTGTTGTCAACTCATCAGGTCTCTACACGATGGCGGCCAACTTTGGCGGTGATTCAGTCGCATCCCCACTTATCGGTGCAGCGCTGCAAGATGCCCTGGGTGATCTTACGAGTGCATTGGCGATAGGTGCGACACTTGACTTCCTACAGTCAAAAGGGGCATCTCAGACGATCTCCAATCCTTCCATCTTATGTGTGAACAATCAGGAGTCTTCCATCTATGTCGGTAAGACCCTCTCTTTTCAGACGGGTGAAGCGACTAATGCTGCCGGTGGTACGACCAACTCGTTTCAGCGTCAGGATGTCGGTCTGACACTAAAGATCAAACCACGTGTCTCCGCAAAAGACAAGGTCACACTTGATGTAGAGAGTATCTTGGAGAACGTCATCCCCGTAGCCGATACCAATGGTCAGCCCGTTACGACCAAACAGACGGTCACTACGCAGGCCATCTTACGCCATGGAGAGAGTGTCATCATCGGTGGATTGGTCAAGACCTACGATACTGAGGTAGTGACTAAAGTGCCATTACTGGGAGATATCCCTTGGTTGGGTGCACTGTTCACGCATACTGAGACCGTCCAGCAGCAAGATAATCTAATGGTCCTGCTGACACCTTATGTCGTCCATAAAAGCGAGGAGCTCTCTAAGTTACAAGAGAGTCTGGGTGAGTTTGGACTCATACAGAGTAACTATAATGCAGAGGTGTTCAAGACTATTGAGGCCAGAGCAGCGATAGAAGAGATCCAAGAGTCAGATGAACTCAAAGAGAGATCTGGACATCGAGATACGATGGATGCTTTTATCAAAGATGAGGAGTATGAGTGATGCTTTCGCATGAGACGATACATGATCTTTACCTTGAAGCTTATGAGCCTGTAGAGATAGATGTCGATCTGAGTGTCCGAAACTATCTATTGTTCACACTGCTTGATAAGGTCCCTACGGCTATCACAGGTGAGAACTATCTTGTAGAAGCGAGTAATCACTACAGTAAACTACCTTACGACCTTCCACTTGCTCTGCTTGATGAAGACTCCTATGAGCGACTTTATAACCGTTTTCTTGAGATCCGTACCGACAAAGCGATAGAGAACATGCATGATGAGGGAGAAGGGGATGAAGGTGCTGAAGACGACCTCTCTTTGACGGAGTTCCTCAGGACATCATCTGATATCCTCACCTCAGAAGAGTCTGCGCCGATCATCAAGTTTGTAAATGCACTCTTCTATCAGGCTATCAAGAAAAAGGCATCCGATATTCATATCGAGGTGCATGAGAAACGCGGAGAAGTACGCTTTCGTATTGACGGGATGCTGTCAAAGAACGTCGATCTCGAAAAGAAGATCATCACGCTTATCGTCAGTAGGATCAAGGTCATCTCAAATCTTGATATCTCAGAAAAACGTATACCGCAAGATGGTCGTACCCAGGTGAGGATCGCCGGAGAGACGCTCGATATCCGGGTCTCTGTCTTACCTTCGTTCTACGGAGAACGGGTGGTGATGCGTCTGTTGATGCAGAGTGACCAGATCCCTGATATCAATGATCTCGGTTTTTCTCCTGAACTTATTACCGGGGTCAAGGGACTACTGAAGGCTTCACACGGCATCATCCTGGTGACAGGCCCTACTGGTAGTGGTAAGACCACATCTTTGCACTCCTTTTTACGAGAGGTCGAGTCTCCAGAGAAGAACCTGATCACGGTCGAAGACCCGGTAGAGTATAAGTCTGAGTCCATTGCGCAGATACAGGTAAACGAGAAAGTCGGACTGACCTTTGCTGCGGCATTGCGTTCGATCTTGCGTCAAGACCCAGACATCATCATGATCGGTGAGATACGGGATGAGGAGACGGCGCAGATCTCTGTTCGAGCTGCATTGACCGGGCACCTGGTCTTCTCGACGCTGCACACTAACTCATCTGCAGCGACTATATCGCGTTTGGCAGATATGGGTGTCGCACCATTTCTAATATCCTCATCACTGCTGGGCATCCTGGCACAGCGGCTGGTAAGACGTCTGTGTAATAGCTGTAAAGAGGAAGATGTCATCTCTGGAGAGTACCTTGAAGAGCTAGAGCTCCCTGAAAAGGCAAAGATCTATAAGGCAAAGGGGTGTAGGAGCTGTAACTATACCGGCTACAGTGGCCGCCAATCTGTTGGTGAACTTCTGATCATGAACGATATGCTTAAGGACCTTCTTAAAGAGACTACGGATGAGCATACGATTCAAAAAGCACTTGAGAACGAGGGTGTCCAGACCTTGAACTCACAATTACGGACGATGTTGCTCGAAGGTGGGACATCGATGGAAGAGGCGATCCGTATTGGGTTCACACAGGCATAAATAGTGCCGAGAGTCATTTTAGGAGAGAGCATATGTCGCATCGTGATGAGTCTGCTGGTTTTACACTGATAGAGGTGATGATAGCCGTCATGATAATCAGTGTGGTCATCGCGGCTCTATTACAGCTTTTTGCTACCAATACGCGGCTCTTTAGTACACTTGAGCAGAAGATCAGACTCTCTACAGAGGGAAGCCTCTTACTTGGAGTCGAGAACATGGGTTTTGAGAAAGAGAGTATTCATCTTGACGAGCTGGTAAAGGATTTCAGGATAGACGATGATCTGCGAAGAAGACTCAAAGACACCAAGGCTGAGGTGTTCTATCAGGAGTTGATGGTCATGGACAGTGCGGACATCATGGAAGAGGTAGAGGAGTTGGCGGAAGAGGATAATCGTACCGTCACCGATACTGGTACCGGTGCGGTCCGACTTGAGATTGGACGTACCGGTCTGCTCGTCGGTGATATACAGGCTTCGTTCATGCGGTTACGTCTACAATGAGACCGTCTGGAAGCACAAGGGCCTTTACTCTGCTTGAGATGCTGATCGCCATTGTGATCTTTACCCTCATCTCTGTTTATCTTTATAAGAGTCTTGCGACACTGAACAGCACCAACAGGTTTTATGGCGAGAAACTACGCAGTATCTCTCATGACCATAAGATCCTCAAGACCATCTATCTGGATCTCTCTCTCGCAGTCATCCGCTCTGTCTTTGTTGTCAGTCAGGATGAGCATTTTGATGTCATATTGATGCAGACAAAAAACTCGGTACATCGAAGGACTATGCCCTATGTCGCATATCTGGTACTGGAGAACAAGTTCTACCGCATTGAGTCCTCACAACAGTTGAGCTACCCTTTTAATGAGGATCAGGAGATGATCGTAGACGAACTAGGCGAGATGGAGCACTTTAGGCTCTATAGCAGTAAGACGCATTTTCTGCTCGATTATGAACCAAAAGACGAAGACCCGCAGTTGATGAAGATACGGGGTCTTAACTACTGACGTATAAAGCTCAATAGGTCAATGAAGTATTTTTAAGATAGACAATTTGACCAATAGTACTTATTGAAGTCTGGTCAAATATCTGATAGATGTGCAGTTACATGTATATTCTTTTAGTCATCAGTGTCTTCTTGATCCAATAAGTGGTGACAGTTACTTTTACTGGATCTCTATATACTTACTTAATAAGTCCACTGCTCAAAAGAGCATCTTCTGTCTGCATGATAGTGATCATGTATGGATCACTATCAATAGTCCCATCATTTACTATCAATTCAACTACATAGTCACCTTTGGAGCTTGTAGCGATATAAGTACTTCCCGCGTCTCCATCAGCTCCATCATATAGCTCCTGAGTACCTACAGGTGATGAGACAAGTCTCCATCTGTAGGTAAGTTCATCTCCATCAGGGTCATAACTATCGTCAGCATAAAGATATACATTCTCATCAGAGTTGTATACATCAGGTCCAGCATCAGCTATAGGAGGAGTATTTGTATAAGGATCAGTAACATAGATAGCTAAGCTCTCTGCGTTACTATTAGCAGTTCCATCATTAGCTACGACCTTGATGATATAGTCACCTCCGACATCTGCTGTGAAACTCGTATAAGAAGTGCTTGTCTGGGAAGTCAATGTCGTGAGCTTACTGGCTGCGGGCTTTTTAGTAATCGTCCAAGTGTATTTTAACGGGTCGTTATCAGCATCTGAAGCAATGGCTTCAATGTCTGTATCATCGCCTACATAGATATCAGATTTAGTATAAACATATGGATCTACAAATCTTATCTCTTCCATAACAGGTGCCGAGTTAGTCTTGGAGGCTTTTATCTTCATAGAGTCAGCTGTACTGGAGACACCATGGCTGTCCTTGACAGTCAGCTTGATGATATAGTCGCCTGCTATATCAGGTGTCAGGCCTGCTTTAGAGGATGTCCAGTCTGTGAGATCTGCACTACTTCCCGTGGGCTTGAAAGTGATGAACCAACTGTAAGTGAGCTTGTCTTCATCGGCATCAGAACTTTTGGTACCATCTAGCGTGACCTTCGTACCTACTTGGATGTTTTTGTCTGCTCCCGCATTAGCTTTAGGAGCAGAGTTTGAGGTCGATACTGTGACGTTGATCGTATCGGAACTACTATTGACAGTGCCATCATTTACGACAAGAGTCATCCTATAGGTACCATCTTTATCAGCAGTAAAAGTAGGTTTGACAGCAGTTGGGTTAGAAAGTGTGGCACTACTACCTCCGGGCTTGGAAGTCATAGTCCAACGAAATGTGATGTCATCTCCATTGGCATCAGTACTTTTGCTTCCATCAAGTGTGATCTTGGAACCGGTGTTCTTGTTTTGGTCTGATCCTGCTTTGGCAATGGGCTTAGCGTTGGATGTAGTGGCAGTGATACGTACTTTATCGACACTACTATCAAGGCTTCCATCATTGACGGTCAGTTCGATATCATAGATCCCGTCTTTGTCAGCAGAGAAGGATGGAGTAGCACTGGTGGTACTCGTTAGTGAGGCACTGCTACCGTTTGGCTTAGATGCGAGATTCCAACTGTAAGTCAGTCTATCATTGTTGGCATCAGAAGAGTCACTTCCGTCAAGCGTGACTTTAGTCCCTTTGTTGATGTTCTGGTCAGACCCGGCGTCGGCATTTGGTCTGATATTTCCAGTAGAAGCGATGATGACTACGGTATCTGTCTTGGTCTCTTGACCAGAGTTGACAGTCAATAAGACTTCATAGTCACCGTCTAGGTCTGCAGTGAAACGTGGTGCGACTGAAGTCTCACCAGCCAAGACAGCGCTACTTCCTCCTGGTGTGGATTTGAATTCCCAATAGTATTCAAGTCTATTATCTGATGCTTGACTTTCACCACCATCAAGGGTGACCGAAGAGGGTGTCAGAACGTTCTGGTCTGGACCTGCATCAGCAGTCACACCGACTACTACCTCGACAGGATCAGGAGCAGGGTCATTGGAGTCATCTACTGGAGGATTTTCACCGCCGCTGCTGCTTCCGCCGCAACCTGTGAAAGCTAAGAGGAGGGTAAGCAATAAAGCGCTGAAGAGTGATTTTGTCTTGTTCTGCATGGATGAGTCCTTATTATATTAGATCATCGTATTGATTTGTATCAATAGGAATAAGTTGCATCTTGAGAGGGGGCTCTCCCTTATCCTAAAATGTCATAGCGAGAAGCTAGACGAGATAGGATAAAAACTTACAATAATGTACATCAATTACGTTATAAAATGTGTCATATATGTAGTAAATCGATATATTTATTATCATTATGAGTATTTTTGTAATTTAGTACAATATTAATAAACATAAATAGTTTTTAAATATTATAAAACTGTAATATCGATAGTGCTTTTATGATGAAGGCTTCTTTATTGAGTCCTCACCGTGTTTTAGTTATTCTTTCAATGAAGACTAGGAGATGATCGTAGACGAACTAGGCGAGATGGAGCACTTTAGGCTCTATAGCAGTAAGACGCATTTTCTGCTCGATTATGAACCAAAAGATGAAGACCCACAGTTGATGAAGATACGGGGTCTTAACTACTAAAAGCCACATTCACACCCTTTTATTACGATTTGTTTTAATTTCTTATGCTAATCCTTCCTTGTTATATTTATATTTCTTATGCACCGTTACAATGCTTATGTAACAAGCATCACAGACATCCAGGTCATAAGGATGTTAGAATGTCTGTAAATAAAGAGAAAAAAGGAAGAATGATGAAAAAGATGAACTTGATGGCGCTACTTGTTGGAGCAGCACTCTTCACAGGTCTTGGAGCTACCTCTGCATTTGCAGCAGACGGTAAATGTGGTGCAGGAAAATGCGGTAGTTCAAAACCTGCCAAGTGCGGTGCCGATAAAGCTAAAGATATGACCGCTGGCAAGTGCGGTGCTGACAAAGCTAAAGAGATGACTGCAGGAAAATGCGGCGCTGATAAAGCTAAAGAGAAGGCTGCAGGCAAGTGCGGTGCAGATAAAGCAAAAAAAGCTGTCAAAGGCAAGTGCGGCGCAGGTAAGTGTGGTTGATCGTTCGGGCAGTCTTCACTGCCTGATCTGATGGAGTATCTTTGAATATCTGATTGGGTCTTGAGAGATATTAATATCTATGATATTTACAGGAGGTGTGTTATGTTTGTCAAATGTGAGAAGATCGACGCACTGTTAAATAAAGGTCAAGACGTCGCTTTACTACTACTGCGATCTATCCTTGCCTATGGGTTTTTCAGTCCGGCTATGCATAAGTGGGATGATATCGGGGCGGTAGCTGAGTGGTTTGGCTCTATGGGTATTCCGCTTCCTACGCTGAACGCTTATATGGCAGCATCGACTGAACTTGCCGGTGTGGTCTTGTTGACTATCGGTCTGGCAGTACGCTATATCAGTGTTCCATTGATGTTTGTGATGGTCGTCGCGATCACTACCGTGCATTTGGCTAACGGCTTTAGCGCCGGAGACAATGGTTTTGAGATCCCGCTTTACTATATGCTGATGCTTTTTGTCCTTGTCACCTTTGGCGGCGGCAGGTTCAGTGTCGATGGCTACTTAGCTAAGAAAAAAGAGACAGAAGTCTAAACTGCTATAAAAGGAGATCACTCTAGGGTCTCCTATTTCCGAAGTATCTCATGGATACGTCAATATCAAGTACGGAAAGTCTCCAGTTTGCTGTTGAGTGCTTCAGTAAGTGTGTTTAGATGCTCAGCTGCAGTCGCGATCTCTTCGACACTACGAGCATTTTTGGATGAGATAGTATTGATCTCTTCTACTTTCTCAACTATCATCTCTACCTTATGTCCCGTATTCTCAAAATCTTTTACAGATGATTCACTGGCCCGGACTGCATCATTGACTATGTCGACTGTCGAGTTTATCCTATCTTCAACATCTTGAGCAATATTAGCTAACTCTTGGATGTCTTCCGAGTTGGCACTCATCTTTGATGATGCCTCGATGATAGACTGGACGACGACATTGATCGTTGCGTTTATCTCGGCTAATGATCTTTGGGTCCTCTCTGCCAGTTTTCTTACTTCATCTGCGACAACAGCAAACCCACGTCCATGCTCACCGGCTCTTGCCGCTTCAATGGCCGCGTTAAGTGCAAGCAGATTAGTCTGATCTGCGATATCTGCTATTACCGTCAAGATAGTCTTGACTTCACTCGCCTCATGCGATAGTGTCTCCATGTTATGTGAGAGTTCAGATTCGATCTCAGCGGTGGTCTGGACCTTTGATGTCAAGGTGATGATATCGTCTCTTGCCGTCTCCAGGTTCTTATTGGCTTTGACTATGTCACCTTTGCTCTCTTGTGCATCAGCTATGGCATTGGTGATCTCACCTTGGATGTCCTTGGCCTGTATGGTCGCTTCTTCTACTATTGTGACAGAGCGTTCGACATTACTGCCCACGCCATGTGATGTCGTGGATAGTTCATGAGAGATAGCAGCGTTCTCAGTAGAGGAGTCCTTGGAGGTCGTTATTAACTCCTGCAAGGAGTCCATCAATGTGTTGAAACTGTTTCCCATATCTTTGATCTCTTGAGGCGCATCAGTATCTACTCTTTGTGTCAGATCATGTTTGGAAGATATCTCCAGCATCTTCGATCTAAACTGAGTGATCGGCTTTGAGACACTGTTGTTTGTGAGTAGTACAGAGATGAGAGAGAGTATGACAGTCGCTATCAAAGCGATGATGATTATCTTGATGACCATGGACTCGATGTTCTTTGAAGCTTCCTCTTTCATCTTCAAGACTTTTTTGTCTATATCATCTACATAGACTCCTGTCCCTATCATCCACTTCCACTCAGGAAGGTACTTGATGTAGGATATCTTTGGTTCATACTTGCTGGAACCTGCTTTGGGGAAGTCATATTTAGCAAAACCCTCACCTGTGGTCTTTGCTATATCGATACCCAATTGGACAAAAGGGACTTTTTTATCATTGGCGAAGCTCTTACCTTCAAGCTGACTTTTTGGATGTGATACCATCTTCCCATCAATATCATTTATCCAAAAGTAGCCACCATCTTCATAACGTAGATGGTTTATGAGCTTTTTTGCCTCTTTTTTTAGTTTGTCTTCCAGATGGCTTTTGTAAGCTCCCGTTCCGATGACCCACTGATAAGGTTCAAAGATAAACACATTGGAGACCTTGGCTTCATTCTGCTTGCTCTTTGGGTTTAAGAACTCATAACTTATCACAGCACTCTTGCTCCCAGACTTTTTGAGCGCATCGACTCCTAATGCTACAAAGGGTACGTTCGGAGTATTGAGAAAGACTTTTCCATCTAGACTCGGCTTGATAGGGTGCATCACCATCCTATAAGAGAGATCATTGATCCAGTAATAACCTATTCCAGAGTCATATCTATAGGAGTTGATGAAACGTAACAGTTCATCTTTTATCTGCTCATCCGTATAGCTCCCTTTGTTGTCATCATAATATTTCAAGAGAGTCTCTTTGAACTCCATACTGGTGGTCTCGACAGATCTCGATACATTTTCCATCTTAGAGTCTTCATAAAAGCTATCTATGGCTTTTGAAGCTGTTTCGACCTGACTTTTTATCTCAGACTTTCTAGATTCTAAAAGATCATCATGGTATTTTTTGATGTCCTCTGTATTTAGCGAGAGAATACTGTTCGTAGACAATAGTATGAGCAAGATCGATATAGCTAAGATAGAGAGTACGTTTAAGGCGATCACTCTGGTCCTGATCGAGAGGTTTCTCATGAGGGTGTCCTTTAAGATGCTCGACTGATGATCCTAGCTAGATAAGGTAGCTGTCTATTCGTGTTTTGGATCACTGTTCGAAGATAGATCATGAGTTGAATAAAAATGGGAGAAGAGTCAATCTCATAATGCACTTATATTGTATGGATTAACATTTTATAATATTGTTAAATATTTTAATAGGCATTCACTATATTTGGATCCGTGTCGAATATACACAGTTGTCAGGATGGAGATGTGAGTAGGTCTTACTAGGGGATCGAAGAGACTCTAGTTATTAGTCTTCTCGATATTTTGAGATCCCGCAAGCCTGATTTGGTGCAGGGGGATGCTCTTTGAGATAAGTGAGGTCTTCGAGGGTCTGGGTGAGGACTCTTTTTTGTTGCAGGAGTGGCAGCATCAGGTTGTCTTTCTCCGTCAGGTTGATCGACCAGTCTATGAGGATGTTCTGGACCTCGTCATCAAGGTCTTTAAGGGCATTGTTGATATGTTCGATTGCTTTCATGGGTGCGATTATAGACTATTTCTTCAGCATTTCCCAATCACCAGAACTATACTTTTGACTCTTCAGCTCTTTTTTTGTCTTTGGGAGCTCTTTCAAGATGACCTTTTCGACGATGTTAAGTGTGTCTGGATTGATGACCTCCAGTCGTACGCCTTTACCGTTGATGTGAAAAAAGACGACAGCGTTCTCAGTCGTAAAGTTCTTCAGATACCTGCCATCGGCCTTTTGGCCTTTTGTGACATCACGGTTCCACGGGGCATCTTCTTTCGCGTAGTAGGGTGCTCCAGCGGCCCCGTTATGGATCTGCCAGATAGTCCGTGTGATAGAGAGCTTCTCTTTTGGGAGGTATTGGTCGGCATTGTACAGTGGCATGCCCGGGCTCACCTCAAGCCTTGCGTAGTTGTGTTCGTCTCCGGTAAGTACGGCGATGACTTTGTCATATTTCATCAAAAGTCTCCAGTACTCGTCTCTACGTTCGATGATCCCTTTTGGATGGGCTTTAAGTGAGCCATCGGCATCAGCGATATAGGGGCGGATGGTATTGTTCCCATCATAGAACATATCATCATGGACATGCCCACCGTTGGGAAAGACCGGGGTGTGCTGAGTGATAAAGATATGGTCGATCTTCTCATCGCTTTGAAGCTTCTCAAGACTGCTTTTTAACCAGCGCAGTTGATTATCCATCAGATAACCGTGAGGATTGCCACCTACGATGAACTGTCCACGCTGGATGGTAGGCGAATACCAGTAGTTGGAGTTGAGTGAGACCATAGCGATGTTGTCGTAGATGTAGTAAAAGACACTCTCTTTATAACTTGGAAAATCGATGCTACTCGGGTCAGGGTCATAAGGTGCACCATCCTCACTTATGGGACCGTTCTCCGGATTGACAAAGGCTTGTGCGAAAACAGCTTCTGCGGACTCGGTGGCATAAGGAAACCTGTCTATGTTCACACCACGTCGCTCCGTGGTATCAAAAGAGTAGAGTAGGGCTTCATGATTGCCCATGGAGGTGATGTAGGGTATATGTGAGGCAAAGGGAGAGATGGAACGTTTCCAGTTGGTATACTCCAGCTCCTGCATCTTTGGTGCATTATTATACCCGTCGATCATATCGCCGGTGAACTGCATAAAAACAGCATCTTTGTAGGAAGCAAGAGCGGAGATGCGACGCATCATATAGGCATTGACGCCAGCGATGTCACGTTCACCGCTGGCTATTCCATTTCGTGAGTCACTGGCAAAAGCAAAGGTAAAAGGCTCTCTGCTTCCGGGGGTAGGGACTGTCTTAAAAGTGTACTGCTCTTTGTGGAGACCACCACCATCGATCGTATAGTCGTAGTGTTCATCTGGACTCAGTCCAGTGAGTGTGATCTCATGGTGGGAAGTCCGTGTAGAGTCCTTGAAGCTACCGACCCCTTTTACGAAAACAGAGCCTCTCTTTTTTTTCAAGGTCTCAAAAGAGATAGTGACAGACTCATGTGTCATCTTGTTGACAAAGGGACCTTCACAGATCGTGCCAGAGTCCACATGAAAACCGCTCTTGTTATGAGAGAAGTAGAGTTTACCTTCATAGATGATGGCACCATGTTTGTCAGTAAGACGGTAGAAGAGCAGACCCTCACCTTTGCCTTCCCAGTCAATAAAGTCATATTTTCCCTGAAGAACACCGATTAGGGGTACCATAGCTTTACCATCGCTGTCGATCGCTGAACTGACTTTCCATTTTGCTCTGGGGTACTTCTCTCTAAGATCAGCCAGAGCATAAAAGAGTCGACCAGCCGAGAACTTTGGTCGGGTCTTGTCATCTTTAAATGTGAAGATAAAACCATCTTTAGTCCCAATGGGTTCACCCCGGACCATAGCCAGTGTATACTTTGGTGTCTCGTCTCTGAGAGGGTAGTGCGCAGAGCTGTTAAGTTCGGCGATCAGTTCTTCTCCATCAAAGTGGAGCTGGGTATAGGCTCCGGGGATCTTTAGTGCAAAAAGATCGAAAGCAGCCAGAAGTAGTAAAAATGCAGGGATATAGAGACGGATGTGAGACTCCTTAGTCAAAACGAATGTCCAAGTGAGAGGTAGATACTATAATATTTGTTATCTGCTGACCCTACACCTAAATAGAGCGGTCCGAGTGGGGTGTCTGCAGCCAGATAGACACTTCCTGCGTAGATGATGTCTTTATTATCGAAGGTCTGCGCATACTCTTCATACCAGGTGTCTCCGGCTTCAAGGGAGAAACCGGCAAAGATCGGGACACTTAGTGTCCCAAAGAGGTCGTCTTCACTCAGACGGTAGCGATACAGAAGTGAGCCAAAGAGCATATGGTCACCTGATATCGCATTTGTCGGCAGTCCTGAAAGGTCGAACAGTCCTCCAAGTGTATAAAAGACCGAAAGGTCCTCTGACTCATCAAAAGCCTGTTCATCGAATGTCTGCCCTGTCTTGATAAGTGGCATCAAGGTGTGATGATCGATGGTATAGGCTGCTGAGATCTCGCCATAAAACCGTGAGAACTCTGTCTGACTTCCCCACTCAGGCATCTGACGGATGTACTCCATCTTTGCGATGTATCCTTTTGTCGGAAAATAGGCATCATCGAATGTATCTACGTTTATTCTGGCATAAGCCTCGATGACATTTTGTCTGACATGTACTGACCTGTATTCGACATCACCGGCAGCGTCTTCTATTATCATATCTATTCTAGGTTCTACGATCTTGGCGACCACACCGGCCTCAGCTTGAAGATAGTTGGTGAGGTTGACGCCGACCCCGATTCCAGCACCATACTCTTTGACCTGTATTGGGTGTGACTGGTCAAGATCGGCTTTTATAGTGTGGTTGCCGAGGATGGTGGGTGAGATGTAGGTCTTTTTATCCTTGTAAAAGATATTTGGACGGAGATAGTACTTTTGTGAGATACCGATGGGTTGATAGAGTTCACTATAAAGCAGCTTTTCAACACCGATGGTAAAACGATTTCTCCACTCACCGCCAAAACTGTTTAGTCCAGACATGATGTGTTCAAACTTGACGGAGTAGTCACTATGACCGTCGAAATTATCTTCAAAACCAAAAGCAAACCTTATCTGTCCGTTTATATCCCAACTTGGTGTCGTGATGATGGTCAAGGTCGTAATGCCGTCTATGGTCTTGATGGCATAGCTGACATCATCAAAATACATAAGTGCATGGATCGCTTTGATGTCTTGATCAAGCTGGTTAAGATCTAGTGCTTCACCGGTCTTGATATTTAGATGGTAGCGAATAGTCTCGTCATCGAGAAAGGTAGGGTTGTCTATCTCTATTTTGTCGATGACAGGGTAAGTGTAGAGATCTACTCTCCTGATATCCTTCAGGTACTGCCCATACTCTTGTTTGTCCAGAGATAATGATGCCAGCGTAGAGTCATACACTTCAGTGATAGTCTCTTCTCCTATCTTAATGATCTCCGGGTACTTATCTGAGTCCAATGGTGTGTAATCGTGTAGCTTAGGAGTGATCAGTATCTCATCCTCTCTCATAGAGTCTATGGTCTGTTCTACGTTTTTGCGCATCAGGATGTCGCTTAACTGGCTTAATACCGAGAGGATATGCTCAAATCTCGGGTCTTTTTGAAAGGGTGTACTGATGTCGACGACGACGATGATGTCCATTTTCATCTCATCACGCATCACATCAAGGGGAAGGTTGTCGGCGACGCCTCCATCGATGAGTGTCTTGCCGTCGATCACAATGGGTTCAAAGCCGCCCGGGATCGCGATGGAAGCGTAGATGGATTCGGCAAGTGAACCTGAGCGTAACACGACTTTGTTACCGTTTTTCAGATCACTGGCTACGGCGCGAAAAGGGATGGAAAATCGGTCGAAATCTATGATGTTAGCGGTGTGATGTGTCTTTTTTATCAGAAACTGAAGCATGGACTGTCGTTTAAAGAGACCCGTCCCAAGCATTATCTCATCATGCTCATTGACGCCTACTTTTAATTTTCCGGGAAAGTCACGCTGTAGAGTCTTTTGGCGAAAAGAGATCTGTTCACGGTCATAGTCGATGGTGATGTATCTCTCCCATTGTGTTGTCACTAGCATCTTCTCTATCTCGTCTGAAGGGATGCCACTGGCATAGAGACCTCCGATGAACGCACCCATACTTGTACCGACGATCGCATCGATGGGAATATGATGTCTCTCAAACTCCTTGATGACGCCAAGATGTGCGCCACCACGTGCTCCGCCGCCGCTTAGTACAAGTCCTATCTTTGGACGCTCAGCTGCATAGAGTGATAGTGATAGAAGTAAGATCAAGGTGAGTCTTAAGATCAATGTCGTCCTTTTATAGATCAAACAGTGTAGGCTCGAGAGCTTTTAGTCTAAAACTCCGACGATGGATCTCACAATAGCCGAACTCTTTGATGGCATCGATATGTGCTTTGGTCCCATAGCCTTTATGTCTTTGCAGACCATACTCCGGGTACTCTTTGGCGAGCTCGACCATCTCTCGATCTCTTGTGACTTTTGCAAGGATAGAGGCGGCACTCACTTCGGGGATCTCGGCATCAGCTTTGACCATGGTGCGAAGACCTTTGACTCCAAAGGTGGAGTTGCCATCAAAGAGAAAGTCTGCATCTCCTATAGCCTGCATGATCTCACGCAGACCCTGGGCAAGACAGCGAGAGATGCCATCATCATCTATCTGCTGCGCGGAGAACCTTACGATGTGGTAGTCTGCACTGAGTAAGATAAGCTCAAAAAGTGCTTCACGTCTCTTCTCAGTCAATTTTTTAGAGTCGTTTAGTCCATCAATAGGCCTGTGAAGGATTACACCTGCCATTAGCAGAGGGCCGGCTATTGGTCCTCTTCCCGCTTCATCGATCCCGCAAAGTGCCATGCCGCGCTCCTGTTTTTTGAGGTCTTACTGCTAGAAAAAAAGTATAGTTCCCGCCCATAATATGACCTTAATAAAAGATATTCTCATTGTAGTATGTCCCACTGCATAGTTTGCTAAAATGCAGTATCGCCTACACTTCTTAACTCTTAACTCTTAACTCTTAACTCTTAACTCTTAACTCTTAACTCTTAACTCTTAACTCTTAGTTCTCCCTGCACCAGCTTTATATCGCTATCGACCAAATATCAGTAAAATATCAGTAATCACTGTTACGAAATGACCACTTTTGAGGTCAGACTTATCACTCTTGTTCTCCCTGAGCAGCCCCGTGTAGGGTCTAAGCAGGCTTTTTGACAGCTCAATTCGAACAGAGATGATATCGATTAACAGACTCGCTTTATGCTAGACTGCGTATAAAACAGAATAAGGAGTTTAAATATGAAAGATTATTTTAAGAACCTTGGAGCACTTTTCCTTTTGCTGGTCTCCTTGTCTCAGGTGATGTCTGCTGATGATGTGACTGAGACTATCGAAGAGGCTCTGGAAGCCTATAAAGAGGGGGAGTATACAGAAGCCATCGAGAGCTTGACGTATGCCTCGCAGGTGATCGGACAGAAAAAGGGGGAACAGCTGACCGCTTTTCTACCTGAACCTCTTGATGGATGGGATGTGAAAGATAAGAAGAAGTCATCGGGCAGTACTGTCTTTGGTGGTGGCTCTTCTTCGGAACGTACTTATAGAAAAGAGTCCTCTTATGTGACCGTCACTATCGCAGCTGACTCGCCTGCCATGCAGAGTATGATGATGATCTTTACCAACCCGATGTTTGCAGCTTCCGGCGGTGGGAAGATGGAGAAGATCAAGCGACAAAAAGCAATAGTCATCTATGATGAGATCAAGAAAAAAGGTGATATCAAGATCGTAGTCAAAAAACGATTTTTTGTCTCTATTGAAGGACGAGGCGTCACTAAAGAGGAGCTTGTCGATTTTGCAAAAGAGATAGACTACAAAAAGCTCTCTAAACTACCATAATACAAAAAGGAAGATGATGAAAAATGGATTGATGAAAACCGCTATCTTTATGTTAAGTGCCATCTTGTTTCAGACAGCAATGTTGCAAGCAGAGGAGACCACCATCCCGGCACCGCCGGAGGGAAACCTGCGTTACTCTGTCATGGTAAAACAGTTTAAGAACGAGTCTAACTGGAGTGGAAGGTATAGCCTTGGCGAGGGCATGACGACGATCATGACCGACATGCTGCATGAGTCGGGATGGTTTATCACACTGGGCGATGACCAGATGCGTGAAGCAGCGATGCAGGAGCAGGACTTTGCTGCAAGCGGTCGAACTGCCAAAGGTAAAAAATCGGCGAAGATGGGGCGTATGACTCCAGCACAACTACTCGTACGTGGTTCTATTACCCATGTTCAGGAGGTCGGGAGCAAAAAAGCCGGTTTTAACTACATGGGGGTCTCCCTTGGCGGTGATACGGGTTCAGCTGAGATGAACTTTACCATCTACCTTGTCAGTTCCGAGACTGGGCAGGTGGTCGCATCGACTAAAGTCGTCGGAGAGTCTGGAAGTAAAGGCTACAAGATAGGTTATTCAGGAGCAGACCTTGGTGGACTGCGTGGTGCTTTTGGTGGAGAGGATATGGACAATGTCGGTAAAGCTGCAGAAGATGCAGTAGGCAAAGCAGTCCAGTTTCTGGTCCAACAGCTTGAGTCCATCGCCTGGGAAGGTTCAGTCATCATGGCTAAGGGCAGTAAGATCATCATCAACCGTGGTTCACGTGATGGTGTAAGTATCGGTAAGAAGTTCCAGGTGGGAGAGATCGAAGAGTTAGTCGATCCTGACACCGGGGAAGTACTAGACGTAGATATGACGATGGTCGCCAAAGTAGAGGTGACGAAGGTCAAAGAGAAGATCGCCTATACTAAGATCATCGATGGTGATGATGGTGTTCGTAAAGGGATGAGTGTATTTGAGGACAAGTAGCAAGTGAGTCGCTTGCGACTCTTAGACTATCTGTTTCGTTCTTTTTCGATGATGAGAGTGCTGGAGTTTTCGAGTGCATTTCGTCTGGCTTTCATGTAGAGCTTCATGTCACTTATGACGGTCTTTGATTCCTCTTGAGTGAGGGTAAGGGTGTCATAACTTCCGCTGCCGTTTTTGATGAGGATCTGCTTGAGTTTCTCAAAGGCTTTCCCCCCGGGGTTATCACAACCAGCATTCTCGATCTTATAGATATCTTCGACTACTGCTGTCGAGAATCCCGTCTCACCATCACAGCTTGTCGTCTCGAACATCACCTGATAGTCGCTGCTCCATGCGGGCAGGCTTAGTGCCAGGATAAGCAGTGTGCTCTTTAAAACATCTTTCATGTGTACTCCTTAGTAGGATAGATATTGTCTGTTTTTACCATTATAGCGAGATCTGTTTTGACCGTTTTTTTGAGTATCGAAGGACTTTTTAGATAGAGGGCTTATCAATTTGGAATCTGCGTTTTGTTACTATAGGTCTATGACTATAAGATAGGTCATGAGATGGAGCCAAAAAGATGAAAAAGATCTTTATCGTGTTACTAGCGGTCATTGCAATACTAGGTGCCGATGAAGCCCATGACATCATGAAAAAAGTCGACAATAACATGCGTGGTAAGAATGTCTATATGAAGATGCAGATGAGCATCACCTCACGCGGGCATACACGGACAATGAAGATGGAGACCTGGGCAGAGGGAAACAAGAAGAGTTTTGTGAAGACACTCTATCCGCCTAAAGACAAAGGCATCACGTTTTTAAGTCTCGATGGTCAGATGTGGCAGTATGTCCCCAAGATTGAACGCACCATAAAGATCCCACCTTCGATGATGCTGCAAAACTGGATGGGTAGTGATATCACCAATGACGACATGGTCAAACAGAGCTCCATCGTGGATGATTATGATGCCAAGATCTTGAAAAAAGAGGGCAGTGTCGTGACCATCGAGCTTACGCCGACAGAGGATGCGGCGGTCGTGTGGGGCAAGATAGTCTCCATGATCGACATCTCCAACTATACCAATATCAAAGATGTCTTTTATGATGAGGATGGCGAAGAGGTCCGGGTCTTCAGTTATGAGAAGATCAAAAAGTTTGGGGAGTACTACACGCCTACTTACTGGAAGATCCAGCCGGTAGATAAAAAAGGGAACATGACCGAGATCACCATCGAGGATGTGAAGTATGACACGGACATCTCTGGGCAGTATTTCAAAAAAAGTGCCCTCAAACGATTTTCTAGATAATGTTCTCTTTAGCGCTCAAAAACATCTTTTTCTATAGAGGCCGCTCTATCACGACCTTTATACTTACCTTTATCTCTGCACTCTTTTTCATCGTCTATGTCGCGATGATGGATGGCTCACACAATTCGATGTTGGAAAATGCACTTAAGGTCTATACGGGAGCCATAGAGATCTATAAAAAAGGTTATCGTGACATAGGGGGTAACGAGTACCTGATAGAAGATGCTCATGAGATCGAAGGCAAGTTGGCTAAGGTTGAAGGAGTAAGGGCATTCACCTCACGATACGAGACCTATGGGCTGCTATCACATGCCAATTACTCAAGTGCCGCTATGGTTGCAGGGATCGAACCGCTTAAAGAGCAGAGGATGAGTCAATTACAAGATGCTCTTATCGAAGGATCATTTTTAAGCGATGAGTCTGGGAACTGTCTTTACGCCGGTACTGATCTGACAAAGAAGTTACATCTGAACGTGGGAGATGAGGTCAGTTTTATAGGTGCTGCCAGTGATAACTCTTTTGCAGCAGACATCTTTAGACTTTGCGGTGTCTTTAAGACTGGTTCGTTCGAGTTCGATTCATCTGCCTCTTTTATCTCTAAGACCTATTTCGATGAGCTGATGTATGCTCAAGGGTTGGCCTCTTACATCACCATAGAGGTAGAAGAGCTAGGAGAGGTGGATGCTATACAAGCCAGGATAGAGGCACTTTTATCTAATGACGTTGAAGTCCTTACCTGGAAGACATTGATGAAGGCTATGGTCGAGATGATGCAGGTGGATAGTATCTTTGGTTACATCTCGATGAGCCTCTTTTTTGTCGTGATCTTCTTTGTCATCATG
>JADGEC010000023.1 GCA_016744575.1 Sulfurimonadaceae bacterium
CTATCACAGCAGTTCTCGCTGTGACAGACGGTGCAGAATTGATGGATTATGATGCGATTGATAACGCACCTGAAGAGCGCGAGCGTGGAATTACGATCGCAACTTCTCACGTAGAGTATGAGACGGACATCCGTCACTATGCACACGTTGACTGTCCAGGTCACGCCGACTACGTCAAAAACATGATCACCGGTGCTGCGCAGATGGACGGTGCTATTCTTGTTGTATCTGCAGCGGATGGCCCAATGCCACAGACTCGTGAGCATATCCTTCTTTCTAAGCAGGTAGGTGTTCCTTATATCGTCGTCTTTATGAACAAAGAGGACATGGTCGATGATGAGGAACTTCTTGAGCTAGTCGAGATGGAGATCCGTGAACTTCTTGACCAATACGAGTTCCCAGGTGATGATACACCTATCGTAGCTGGTTCAGCGCTTAAAGCACTTGAAGAAGCTAAGACTGGTGCTCTTGGTGAGTGGTCTGAGAAGATCCAAAAGCTTATGGCAGAAGTAGATGCATACATCCCTGAGCCAGAGCGCGAGACAGATAAAGAGTTCTTGATGCCTGTTGAGGATGTCTTCTCTATCTCTGGTCGTGGTACAGTCGTTACTGGTCGTATCGAGCGTGGTCAGGTCTGTATTAGTGAGTCGATCGAGATCGTCGGTATCAAAGACACTCAGACTACTACAGTCACTGGTGTCGAGATGTTCCGTAAAGAGATGGACTGTGGTGTCGCTGGCGACAACTGTGGTGTCCTTCTCCGTGGTATCGATAAAGAGGCTGTTGAACGTGGTCAAGTCCTTTGTAAGCCGGGCTCTATCACTCCTCACACTAAGTTCACTGCTGAGGTCTATATCCTTTCTAAAGAAGAGGGTGGTCGTCATACTCCATTCTTTAATGGTTATCGCCCACAGTTCTATGTCCGTACAACAGACGTTACTGGCGCTATCACTCTACCAGAAGGTACTGAGATGGTCATGCCAGGAGACAACGTCTCTGTTACAGCTGAACTTATCGCTCCGATCGCAATGGAAGAAGGTACTCGTTTCGCAATCCGCGAAGGTGGACGTACAGTTGGCGCCGGCGTCGTTGCTAAGATCCTAGCGTAATCGGTTCTCCGATTCGCTTCTAAAGTAGGTTGAAAAATGCGTGAGAATATTCATTTGGCTTGTGAGAAGTGTACTAGACGTAACTATCACACGACCAAAAATAAAAAGACACACACTGGGAAGTTCTCAGTGAGTAAGTACTGTAAGTTCTGTCGTGAGCACACTGTTCACAAAGAGGCAAAACTGTAGTAAGACACGCTTGCGTGTCAAGAGAGCTTATTAGTGAAAGCAGTTGCTGCTTTTTCTGATCACAGCTTCTTTTTCTTTCTTGGAAACAAGATGTTTAGGCGAGTAGCTCCAATGGTAGAGCGCCGGATTCCAAATCCGATGGTTGTGGGTTCGAATCCCTCCTCGCCTGCCACCACATTCACTATCAATGCGGCTTTAGAGCAATATTGACAGCAAATGTATACGCTTTTAGCGTCATAGAGGATAATCGATTATGAAAAATGATGTAACGTCTTATTTTAGAAACTCAAAGTCTGAGCTGGCTAAGGTCATCTTCCCAACAAAACCTCAGGTCAAGCAGGCATTCTTTGCTGTTTTTCTTGTCGTGACATTCATCTCGATCTTCCTGGCACTGGTAGACCTTATCATGTCCGCATCGCTTTCTGCGATATTAGGTTAGGGGGAGAGATATGGCACATCAATGGTACTCTATTCAGACCTATGCAGGAAGTGAACGCAGCGTAAAAGTCGCTATTGAGAACATCATCGAAGAGAACAGCCTGCAGGAGATGATCGAAGAGATCATCGTACCTACAGAAGATGTCATCGAAGTCAAGAACGGTAAGAAGAAAGTCACTGAACGCTCTTTATATTCTGGTTATGTCTTCATCAATGTGGACCTTACAACAGAAGTCCAGCACATGATCCAATCAATACCTCGAGTATCTGGTTTTATCGGTGAGGCAAATCATCCGACACCATTGAGTGAGAACGATATCAATGTCATCCTTGATCGTGTACATAATAGAGCGGCACCTAAACCAAAAGTCTTTTTTGATAATGGTGAGATGGTACGTATCATCGACGGTCCGTTCGCAAACTTTACCGGTACGGTAGATGAATATGATCTCGAGCATGGTACTTTGAAACTCAATGTCTCTATCTTCGGACGTGCGACTCCTGTAGACATCGCATATACGCAAGTAGAAAAAATAATTTAATCCAAAAAAAGGAAGCACAATGGCAAAAAAAGTCATGGATTATATCAAGCTTCAGATCGAAGCTGGTAAAGCAAACCCGGCACCGCCGGTAGGCCCTGCATTAGGACAACGTGGTGTTAACATCATGGAATTCACTAAGGCATTCAATGAGAAGACAAAAGACAAGATGGGATTCAAGATCCCTGTTGTCATCACAGTCTATGCAGACAGAAGTTTTACTTTTGTTACTAAACAACCACCTGCGTCAGCGCTTCTTATGAAAGCTGCCGGTCTTAAAAAGGGTACTGATAACCCTCTTAAGAACAAAGTAGGAAAGATCACTAAAGCTCAGCTTATGGAAGTGGTCAAGTCTAAAATAGAAGACCTTAATACAGATGATGAGGAAGCAGCAGCAAACACTATTGCTGGTTCAGCACGTTCTATGGGTATTGAGATAGTCGACTAAGACATCCAACATTATCATCGACCGCAGTGATCAAAACGATGCGGCAGATTTAACAGGAGAAATCAAATGGCAAGTAAACGCTATAAACAATTAAGCGAAAAGATCGAAATTGGTAAAGGTTATACTATCTCCGAAGCAGCTGCTTTCATCAAAGAGATGAAGTCAGCAAAGTTCGACGAGACTATCGAGATCGCAATGAATCTGAACGTTGACCCTCGTCACGCTGATCAGATGGTTCGTGGTGCGGTTGTGCTTCCACACGGTACAGGTAAGACTGTTCGTGTCGCGGTATTCGCAAAAGGGGCAAAAGCTGATGAAGCTAGAGCTGCTGGCGCTGATATCGTTGGTACTGACGAACTTGTAGAGCAGATCAAAGAGGGTATCTTCAACTTCGATGTTGTCGTTGCCGCTCCAGATTGTATGGGTGTCGTAGGTAAGATCGGTCGTATTCTAGGGCCAAAAGGTCTTATGCCTAACCCTAAGACCGGTACAGTCACACCGGATGTAGCTACTGCTGTCAACAATGTAAAAGGCGGCCAGGTCGCTTTCCGTGTTGACAAAAAAGGTAACATCCATGCTGGTATTGGTAAAGTAAGTTTTGAAAGCGAGAAGATCCTTGAGAACATCACGGCATTTATCGTAGCTATCAACAAGCAGAAGCCAGCTTCTGCAAAAGGTCGTTATATCAAGAACGCTGCACTTTCACTCACTATGAGTCCTGCAGTAAGATTCGATCTTAACGAACTGGCAGATATCAAGTAGAGACTTTTTAAGTCTGCTGGGAGCCACAGCTCTCCAGCACGCTTGAAACTTTTTATTTTAAGTTCACGGAACTTAAAGTAAAGATTTTCATACGAGGATCTGTATCACTTAGACTGAAGAGAGATGGGGGTTTCTACCGAGTAGGTAGTAAGCTTAATCGGCCTTTCACTGCACTATTGTGCAGTTGTGTGTTCTGTTTACGCAGTAATACATACCCGCCCCGCTTGAAGTCAAGTCTGGAAAGGAGAAATTATGTTAAAAAGTAAAAAAGCTGAAGTGATCGAGCAACTACGTGTTGCATTCGAGAACACTACAGCGGTCGTGATCTGTGATTACAAAGGCCTTACAGTAAGTGAACTTGAAGAACTTCGTAAAGCTGCGAAAGCTAAAGGTGCTTCTGTTCAGGTAGTAAAGAACACATTGGCGACTATCGCATTGAAAAATGCTGGTATGAGCGGTGTCGAGATCAAAGACACTAACCTTTTCGTCTGGTCAGATGATGTCATCTCTGCTGCTAAGACTGCCTCAGAGTTTGCAAAGACAAATGAGAAGTTCGTTATTAAAGCGGGTTACCTTGATGGTGACGCAGCTGATATCGCTAAGATCGAAGCGTTTGCTAAACTACCTGGCCGCGAAGAGCTGTTGGGAATGCTTGCAGCGACTTGGATGGCACCGGTACAGAACTTTACTATCGGCCTGAATGCGCTTAAAGAGAAGAACGAAGCGGAAGCTTCGTAAATAATAATTATTAATACAGGAGACCATTATGGCTGTAACTAAAGAAGATGTACTAGAATATATCGCTAACCTATCTGTCCTCGAGCTTTCTGAGCTTGTAAAAGAATTCGAAGAGAAATTCGGCGTATCTGCACAGCCGGTTGCTGTTGCTGGTGCTGCTGGTGGCGAAGCTGCTGCTGCTGAAGAGAAGACTGAGTTTGATGTTGTCATCACTGAAGTCGGACCTAAGAAGATCAACGTCATCAAAGCTATCCGTGCTCTTACAGGTCTTGGCCTTAAAGAAGCAAAATCTGCAGCTGAAGAACTTCCTTCAACTGTTAAAGAGGGTGTCGATAAAGACGCTGCTGAAGAAGCTAAGAAGACTCTTGAAGAAGCTGGTGCTACAGTCGAAGTCAAATAAGACTGTCTACTTTCTAGAAGGCTTCGGCCTTCCTCTCCATAAACGGGCACTTTCAGGATACGTACGACGTATCGTGAAAGTGCCCTTTTGTCGTAAAAATCCACTAACATTCATTACTTGTGGCTCTGTTCAGGAGTGTCTGGACCATTGACCCTTTAGATCCAACGCAGTTATGGATCACTCATCAACTAATTAATTTACTTACCGAGGTAGCCTATGTTAAACACCTTGTACTCCGGAAATCGCTTACGTGTCGATTTTGCAAAGACCGTACAACAGATCGAAGTACCGAATCTGTTGCAACTACAGCAAAGTTCTTATGATAACTTTTTGATGCTCGAGCAGAAAGACCGTGCCACAAGTGGTATTGAACGTGTGTTCGAATCTGTCTTCCCTATCCATGATGTACAGAACAGACTTACCCTCGAGTATCTTGGCTCTGAAGTCGGTAAACCTAAGTATACCGTCCGTGAATGTATGGAACGTGGTCTTACTTATGCAGTATCACTTCGTATGAAGACACGCCTGGTCCTCTGGGAGCGTGACGAGAACACAAAAGAGAAGCTTGGTGTAAAAGATATCAAAGAGCAGTCCATCTTCATCCGGGACATCCCTTTGATGACAGAACGTACCTCTTTTGTCATCAATGGTGTCGAGCGTGTTGTCGTCAATCAGCTTCACCGTTCCCCTGGTGTCATCTTTAAAGAGGAAGAGTCTACTACAGCTGGTAATAAACTTATCTATACTGGACAGATCATTCCTGACCGTGGTTCATGGCTCTATTTTGAGTATGATCCTAAAGACATCCTTTATATGCGTATCAATAAGCGTCGTAAAGTCCCTGTCACCATCATGTTCCGTGCATTGGGTTATAGCAAACAAGATATCCTAAAGCTCTTCTATCCACTGCAGAAGATCTATATCAAAGAGAACCAGTTCCTGATGGACTTCAAACCGGAGAACTTCAGCGGACGTCTCGAGTACGATCTAATAGATGCGGACGATAATGTCCTTCTAGGCATGGGCAAACGACTCAGTAGTAAGAAAGCACAGAAGTTCATCGAAGCTGGTCTGACTTCAGTTCAGTACCCGGTCGAGACACTGGCCGAGCGCTACCTTGCTGAGCCGATCATCAACCCTGAGACAGGTGAGGTCCTTTTCGATACGATGACTTCAGTCGATGAGACTAAACTTAAGAAGATGGCGGAAGCCGGTATTACTGAGTTTGTCATCGCTAATGACCTGGCAGAGGGCGTAGATGGCTCTATTATCAATGCTTTCCTTGCTGATGTCGATTCACTGAAGCTACTTAAGCAGACAGAAGATATTGAAGATGAGAACTTCCTCTCGGCGATCCGTATCTATAAAGTGATGCGTCCAGGTGAGCCAGTGACAAAAGAGGCAGCAAAAGCCTTTGTCAATCAGCTCTTCTTTGACCCGGAGCGTTATGACCTGACACGTGTCGGTCGTATGAAGATGAACCATAAACTAGGTCTTAATGTCCCTGAGTATGTGACAGTCCTGACTAATGAGGATGTCATCAATACTGTAAAGTATGTCATCAAAGTCAAAAACGGCCGTGGACATATCGATGATCGTGACCACCTTGGAAACCGTCGTATACGTTCTATCGGTGAACTTTTGGGCAATGAGTTACACAATGGCCTGATCAAGATGCAAAAAGCAATCAAAGATAAGCTCTCTACTATGAGTGGACCGATGGCTGAGCTTATGCCGCATGACCTTATCAACTCGAAGATGATCACTAGCACTATCTTAGAGTTCTTCTCTGGCGGACAGCTTTCACAGTTTATGGATCAGACAAACCCACTTTCAGAAGTGACACACAAACGTCGTCTATCTGCACTGGGTGAAGGTGGTCTTGTAAAAGAGCGCGCGGGCTTTGAAGTACGTGACGTCCACCCAACACACTATGGCCGTATCTGTCCGATCGAGACACCGGAGGGGCAGAACATTGGTCTGATCAATACTCTGGCTACCTACTCGAAAGTCAATGAACATGGATTTATCGAAGCTCCGTACAACGTAGTCGAAAATGGTGTCGTCACTAAAGAGGTCATCTACCTTACTGCGACACAAGAAGAGGGCAAGATCATTGCTGCTGCTTCGAATGAGACTGATGATAATGGACAGTTCACTGATGATCTTATCGAGACACGTCAAGATGGCGAGATCATGCTACGTGCTGCGTCGACTTGTACTTATGCTGACCTCTCTTCGCACATGGTCGTCGGTGTAGCCGCCTCACTTATTCCATTCTTGGAGCATGATGATGCCAACCGTGCTCTGATGGGCTCGAACATGCAGCGTCAGGCTGTCCCACTGTTGCGTCCACAGGCGCCTATGGTAGGTACCGGTGTCGAGAAGCTTGTCGCACGTGATTCATGGGAGTGTGTCAAAGTAGAACGTGCTGGTGTCATCGAGAAAGTCGATGCAAAACATATCTACGTGATGGGTGAGGATGGTGATGGTACCTTTATTGATTACTATCCACTCCAGAAGAACCTGCGTACCAACCAGAACACGACTTTCTATCAGAAGCCGATCGTGAATGTCGGTCAGAAAGTCCATGAAGGGATGATCATCGCTGATGGTCCAAATATGGATCAGGGCGAGCTTGCTCTGGGTATCAACGCCATGGTCGCGTTCATGCCTTGGAATGGGTATAACTATGAGGATGCGATCGTCATCTCTGAACGTATGATACGTAATGACTCTTATACCTCTGTACACGTCTATGAGAAAGAGGCTGAGGCTCGTGAACTTAAGCATGGTGTCGAAGAGATCACACGTGATCTTCCAAATGTCCGTGATGATGAGTTGACTCATCTTGATGAAGCGGGTATTGTCAAGGTCGGTGCCAATGTAAGTGGTGGAATGATCCTCGTAGGTAAAGTCTCACCAAAAGGTGAGGTCAAGCCGACTCCTGAAGAGCGTCTTCTGCGCGCTATCTTCGGTGAGAAAGCAGGTCATGTCGTCAACAAGTCACTCTACTGTCCTCCAAGTATGGAAGGGGTGGTAGTAGATGTCAAAGTCTTTACCAAGAAAGGCTATGAGAAAGACCCTCGTACGCTAGAACTTGAAAAAGCTGAACGTGACGAGCTTGAGCGCGAGCATTATGACAGACTTCTGATGATCGATAAAGAGGAGATGCTACGTATTACAGCACTGCTGACAAATGCTGAGTTACAAGCAGATGTCACTGCTAATGGTAGTGAGTATAAGCTTGGTGATAAGATCCAGGCAGAGGACCTTGCCGCAGTCAACCGTTTTGCGATGAACAGTATCGTCAAAGCGTTCAGTGACAGTGTACAGGCAAACTATAACAAGACAAAGAACCATTTCCAGAAAGAGAAGAAGAAGTTTCGTGATGAGCATGAAGAGAAACTGAACATTCTTGAGAAAGACGATATTCTGCCAAATGGTGTCGTCAAGTATGTCAAAGTCTATATTGCGACGAAGCGTAAGCTAAAAGTCGGTGATAAGATGGCGGGTCGTCACGGAAACAAGGGTATTGTCTCTACGATCGTCCCTGAGGTCGATATGCCATATATGGCAGATGGACGTTCAGTAGATATCTGTCTGAACCCACTGGGTGTACCTTCACGTATGAACATCGGGCAGATCCTTGAGATGCACCTGGGTATGGCTGGACGTGAGCTTGCCAATCAGATCCAGGATATCTTTGATGCAAAGCAGAGTGACTTTGTCGAGCAGCTTCGTAACAAGTTAAGCGCTATCGCTAACATTGCCGGTCTTATGGCGATCGAAGATGCTGTAGGCAAGATGAGTGATGATGAGTTGTTGAAGTATGCTCGTGACTGGACGAATGGTGTCCGTTTTGCTACACCGATCTTTGAAGGTGTCAACGCCGATGAGTTTGCCAAGTTATTTGAGATGGCAAACCTTGATGATGATGGTAAGACTGTCCTTTATGACGGTAAGAGCGGCGATAAGATGAAAGAGCGTGTCAACGTCGGCTTTATGTATGTCTTAAAACTACATCACCTTGTCGATGAGAAAGTACACGCCCGTTCAACCGGACCTTACTCTCTGGTCACACAGCAGCCAGTCGGTGGTAAAGCCCTCTTTGGTGGACAGCGTTTTGGTGAGATGGAAGTCTGGGCACTTGAGGCCTATGGTGCGACAGCCGTACTTAAAGAGATGCTTACTATCAAATCAGATGATGTAGACGGACGTGTACGTGCATATAAAGCGTTGACTAAAGGTGAGAACGTCCCACCTTCAGGTATTCCTGAGACTCTGTTTGTACTTACAAAAGAGTTACAAGCCCTTGCGCTTGACGTAGAGATTTTTGACGAGGTGGAAGACGATGAGTAAATTAGTACCGATAGAAGTTACCGAGGACAGACGTCCTAAAGACATCAAACAGTTGCAGTTCCGTCTGGCAAGCCCGGAGAAAGTACTCTCGTGGAGTCACGGTGAGGTGAAGAAACCTGAGACGATCAACTACCGTACTTTGAAGCCTGAACGTGATGGGCTCTTCTGTGCGAAGATCTTCGGTCCTGTACGTGATTATGAGTGTCTGTGTGGAAAATACAAGAAGATGCGTTATAAAGGTGTTGTCTGTGAGAAGTGTGGTGTCGAAGTCACTACTTCCAAGGTACGTCGTGTCCGTATGGGCCATATCGACCTTGTCACTCCAGTCGCACATATCTGGTATGTGAACTCACTGCCAAGTCGTATTGGTACACTGCTTGGTGTCAAGATGAAGAACCTCGAACGTGTACTCTATTACGAGGCATATATCGTAAAGAATGGGGGAGAGGCATTTTACGATGCATCTCAGAAGACTCCAGTCATCAAATACGATGTACTCAATGAAGAGCAGTATCGTACGCTACTTCAGCGTTATAGCGAAAGTGGTTTTGAGGCGTACATGGGTGGAGAGATCATCCGTGATCTTCTTGATACTATCGATCTCGTCGAAGTGTTCTCTATGCTTAAAGAGGATTTTGAGAAGACCAAGTCAGAAGCAAAACGTAAGACTATCGTCAAACGTCTGAAAGTCGTAGAGTCATTCCTGAACTCAGGTAATAACCCTGCATGGATGATGCTGACAGCACTTCCTGTACTTCCACCTGACCTTCGTCCACTGGTAAGCCTTGATGGCGGAAAGTTTGCGGTATCTGATGTCAATGACCTCTATCGTCGTGTCATCAACCGTAACCAGCGCTTGAAACGTCTTATCGAACTTGAAGCACCGGAGATCATTGTCCGTAATGAGAAACGAATGCTGCAAGAATCAGTAGACGCACTTTTCGATAATGGTCGTCGTGCGAACGCAGTCAAGGGTGCTAATAAGCGTCCATTGAAATCACTTTCAGAAGTCATCAAGGGTAAGCAGGGTCGTTTCCGTCAGAACCTTCTTGGTAAACGTGTCGACTTCTCTGGTCGTTCTGTCATCGTCGTCGGTCCTAACCTACGTATGGATGAGTGTGGTCTTCCTAAGAAGATGGCACTTGAACTCTTTAAGCCGCACTTGATAGCCAAGCTTGAAGACAAGGGTTATGCGACTACGGTCAAAGCAGCGAAGAAGATGATCGAAGACAAGACCAATGAAGTGTGGGAGTGTCTTAGTGAGATCGTCGATGGTTATCCTATCATGCTTAACCGTGCGCCGACGCTTCACAAACTCTCTATTCAGGCCTTCCATCCTAAGCTCATCGATGGTAAAGCTATTCAGCTTCACCCTCTTGTCTGTGCGGCGTTCAATGCTGACTTCGATGGTGACCAGATGGCGGTACACGTACCACTGAGTTCTGAGGCAATAGCCGAGTGTAAAGTACTTATGCTCTCATCTATGAACATCTTGCTTCCTGCTTCAGGTAAAGCGATAGCGACTCCTTCTCAGGATATGGTCCTTGGTCTTTACTATGGTACGCTTGAGAAGAACGGAGTCAAAGGTTCAAATAAACTCTTTGCTAATGCTGAAGAGGTGACTATCGCCATGGAAAATGGTGCTTTGGACCTGCATGCGAAGATCAGAACACGTATTGATAATCGTATTGTCTCGACTACAGCAGGACGTCTTCTTCTTAAGGCGATCCTTCCGGATTTCGTTCCACTCAACCTGTGGAACAAAGTCATGAAGAAAAAGGCGATCAATACTATCGTCGACTATGTCAATAAATATGGTGGTATAGCCATCACAGCTTCTTTCCTCGATAAACTCAAGGACCTGGGCTTTAAGACAGCGACTGAGGCCGGTATTTCGATCTCTATCGCAGACATCATCGTACCTGTTGAGAAAAAACAGTTGATGATAGACTCTAAGAACAAGGTCAAAGAGATCCAAAAACAGTTCGAAGCAGGTCTACTTACTGAGCAGGAACGTTATAACAAGATCATTGACGTCTGGACTGACGCTAACAACACGGTCGCAGGTCAGATGATGGACTTGGTCGAAAACGATAAAGATGGTTTCAACTCGATCCATATGATGGCAGATTCCGGAGCGCGGGGTTCTGCTGCTCAGATACGTCAGCTTGCTGGTATGCGTGGACTGATGGCCAAACCAGATGGCTCTATTATCGAGACTCCGATCATCTCGAACTTTAAAGAGGGACTAAACGTACTTGAGTACTTTATTTCGACACACGGTGCACGTAAAGGTCTTGCGGATACGGCACTTAAGACAGCGAATGCGGGTTATCTGACACGTAAACTTGTCGACGTCGCGCAGAACGTGAAAGTCGTCGAGCATGACTGTGGTACCCACGAAGGTATCGAGATCACGGATATCTCTATCGGTAATGAGATGATCGAACCGTTGGAAGATCGTATTTATGGTCGTGTACTTGCTGAAGATGCTATCGATCCTATTACCAATGAGATCCTCTTCACCGAGGGGACTTTGATAGATGAACTCAAAGCTGAGAAGATCGTCGAAGCGGGTATTAAGTCTGCACACATCCGTACTCCTACGACTTGTAAGTCTGAAGGTGGTATCTGTGCCCTTTGTTATGGACTTAATCTCGGTGCCGGCGGTATTGTCCGTAAAGGTGAGGCTGTTGGTATTATTGCAGCCCAGTCTATTGGTGAGCCGGGTACTCAGCTGACACTTCGTACCTTCCACGTCGGTGGTACAGCGTCAAGTACTCGTGAAGAGCGCCAGGTCATCGCAGATAGAGAAGGTTTCATCCGTTATTACAACATGAAGACCTATATCTCTAAAGAGGGTAAGACGATCGTAGCCAACCGCCGTAACGCGGGTGTACTTTTGGTCGAGCCTAAGATCAAAGCTCCATATGCCGGTAAACTGGAGATCCAGACTATTCACGATGAGATGATAGTCAGTGTCGTCAGCGATAGTGAGACTACACGTTATACACTACGTAAGAAAGATGTCGCACGACCAAATGAGCTTGCGGGTGTCAGCGGGAAGATCGAAGGGAAGTTCTACCTTCCATACGAGAATGGCATGATGGTAGAAGAGGATGAGTCTATCGTCGAATCTATCAAAGATGGCTGGAACGTACCTAACCGTATTCCTTATGCTTCTGAGATCCTTGTCGAAGATGGTGCACCGATCACGCAGAAGATCTTGGCCCAGGAGAACGGTACTGTCAAGTACTTCTTGCTTAAGGGTGATTATCTTGAGCGTCATGCAGATATCCAGAAAGGTTCTGAGGTACAGGAGAAAGGATTGTTCGCTGTTGTCGTCGATCCTGAAGGTCGTGAAGCGATACGTCACTATATAGCTCGTGGTTCTATCGTAGAGATCGAAGATGATGCAAAAGTGGATGTGACGACATTGCTTGCCCGCCCAGCTACAGAAGAGTCTACGGTAGTAGCTGAATGGGACCCTTACTCAAACCCTACTATCTCTGAGTCAAACGGTACTATCCAGTTTGAGGACATCATCCCAGGTGTCACTGCGTCTGAGCAGTTTGATGAATTGACTGGTAAGACACGTCTGATGCTTAATGAGTATATATCTCCTGAGTATAAGCCGGCTATTGTCGTAGCTACTGAAGAAGGTACTGTCCTACGTTACGCTATCGATCCAAAGACAGCTGTCTTTGCTGAAGATGGCAGTGAGGTGAAGATCGCAGATATCTTGGCCAAGACTCCTAAGGCACTTCAGAAGTCACGCGATATCACCGGGGGTCTTCCACGGGTATCGGAGCTTTTTGAAGCACGAAAGCCTAAAGAGACAGCACTGATCGCAGAAGTCGATGGTATTGTCAGTTTCGGTAAGCCTTTACGTGGTAAAGAGCGTATCATCATCACGTCAGAGAACGGTATCGTCAAAGAGTATTTTGTCGATAAGAACCTCTCTGCACTTGTACATAATGGTGAGTTCGTCCATGCAGGTGAGCGTCTTTGTACCGGACTGATCTCCTCACATGAGATCCTTCGTATCCTTGGTACGAAAGCACTTTACAACTACCTCGTAAGCGAAGTCCAGCAGGTCTATCGTCGACAGGGTGTAAATATTGCTGATAAACACATCGAAGTCATCTTTACACAGATGTTACGCCAGGTGAAGATCCTTGACTCAGGTGATACGAAGTTCATCCAGGGTGACCTCTCTTCGAAGGTCAAGTTCCAACAAGAGAACGCGAAGATCCTTCGTCTAGGTGGAGAGCCGGCTATTGCTGAGCCATTCCTGGTAGGTATTACACGGGCATCAGTAAGTGCTGACTCTATTATCTCAGCAGCATCGTTCCAGGATACGACGAAAGTCTTGACTGAAGCGGCTGTCTCTGCAAAAGTTGACGACCTGACCGATCTTAAAGAGAACGTCATCATCGGACGTACTATTCCGGTTGGAACAGGGATCTATAAAGATCAGGAGATCATGTTCGCCGAAGACGAAGAGTAGTCACTTCGCTTTTATGAACACTCAGTGGTCTCTACCAAGTCCTGAGTAGTCAACACATTCACTCAAAGAGCATTCAAGCTCTTTGAGAATATTTTATACCTTCTCCCATATTACCTCATATATTTCTTAAAATCAGCTTCACTTAAAATATTTTTCAGTATAATCACGCGTTCATAATCCCTGTAATAAAGCGGGTTATATTCTACTGGAACATTAATTTAGAAAGGAATTGTATGCCTACAATCAACCAATTGATTCGTAAAGAGCGCAAGCAAGTGGTCAAAAAATCAAAATCACCTGCGCTCGTAAGCTGTCCGCAGCGTCGCGGCGTTTGTACTCGTGTATATACGACAACACCAAAGAAACCAAACTCGGCACTTCGTAAAGTAGCCAAGGTACGTCTGACTTCAGGATTTGAGGTCATTAGTTATATCGGTGGTGAGGGTCACAACCTTCAAGAGCACTCTATCGTTCTTGTCCGTGGTGGTCGTATTAAAGATCTACCTGGTGTTAAGTATCACATCGTCCGTGGTGCACTTGATACAGCTGGTGTCGCAAATCGTACAGTCGCACGTTCTAAATACGGTACTAAAAAACCTAAGAAATAGAACATAAGTCGACCTTAGTCCATCTTACTGCTTGACAGTAAGATAACGCAGAGATGTAAAAGTCTTTGAGTAAATTGCGTTGACAATAGTGTAGTTTAGCTACACCGTAGCCCTCAGTTCGAGGACCTTGTCAGCGTAGCCTAGATGGCGTTTAAAATTGAAGAGGAAATACTCAGATGAGAAGAAGAAGAGCTCCGATCCGTGAGATCATGCCAGATCCGATCCACGGTAGCAAGATAGTCACTAAATTCATCAACAAATTGATGCTTGATGGAAAGAAAAGTAGTGCTGAGAAGATCATGTACAGTGCGATGGACATCATCAGCTCACGTGGTGAAAAACCAGGTATCGAAGTGTTTAGCGCAGCGATCGACAACATCAAGCCAGTCTTGGAAGTCAAGAGCCGCCGTGTAGGTGGTGCGACTTACCAGGTTCCAGTAGAGGTACGTCCGGTACGCCAGCTTTCACTGGCTATCCGTTGGTTGGTAGATGCTGCGCGCAAGCGTAATGAGCGTACGATGGCAGAGCGCCTGGCTAATGAGCTGATGGATGCTGCTACAGACAAAGGTTCTGCGTTCAAGAGAAAAGAAGATACCTATAGAATGGCTGAAGCAAATAAAGCATTTGCTCACTATCGCTGGTAATCACTCTAGTATTCACGCAAGGAAGTGATCCTTTCGCATATGAAAGTGTGAGTCCTTACCACCGCTATTAAGCGGTAAGGTGTGCTGTTCGCAGTGGACTCATACTGACAGCTCATATGTGATCGATCTGTAGTACCGACATGGGTACTTTATCTGGCCTCTTTTCTATTTCTATCGACGGTAGGAAAAGCAAAGAGGTTCAACACTCAAACTCATTACTCAAGGTAATATAAAAATGGCAAGATCTCATAAACTAGAAGATGTAAGAAATATTGGTATTGCTGCACACATCGATGCGGGCAAGACAACAGCGACTGAGCGTATCCTGTTCTATACAGGTGTCGAGCATAAGATCGGTGAGGTCCATGACGGTGCAGCTACTATGGACTGGATGGAGCAGGAGCAAGAACGTGGTATCACTATTACTTCCGCTGCGACTACTTGTGAGTGGGATGGTAAGCAGATCAATATCATCGATACTCCGGGCCACGTCGACTTCACGATCGAAGTCGAGCGTTCTATGCGTGTACTTGATGGTGCTGTATCTGTCTTTTGTGCAGTCGGTGGTGTCCAGCCTCAATCAGAGACTGTATGGCGTCAGCGTAACCGTTACGGGGTACCATCTATCGTATTCGTAAACAAGATGGACCGTACTGGTGCAGATTTCTATGAAGTCGAGACTCAGATCCGTGAGCGTCTAAAAGGTAATCCTGTGCCTATTCAGCTGCCTATTGGTGCAGAAGAAGGTTTTCAGGGTGTCGTTGACCTTGTCAAGATGAAAGCTATTGTCTGGGACCAGGATGCGGCTATGGGTTCAAACTACCATGTCGAAGAGATCCCTGCAGATATGGTCGAGCGTGCTCAACAGTATCGTGAGCACATGATCGAGAAGATCTCTGAAGCAGAGATCAATGAAGCTTTGATGGAGAAGTTCCTAGAAGCTGAAGAGATCTCAGATGAAGAGATCGTCCAGGGTATCAAAGATGCTACTATCAGCATGGCCATCGTCCCGATGACTTGTGGTACTGCGTTTAAGAACAAAGGTATCCAGACACTGCTTGACGCTGTTGTCGCTTATATGCCTGCTCCGACTGAGGTCGCTGAGATCAAAGGTACGTTGATGGACGATCCTGATGAAGAGGTCACTGTCGCATCATCTAATGAAGGTGCCTTCGCTTCTTTGGCATTCAAGATCATGACTGACCCATTTGTCGGACAGCTGACATTCATCCGTGTCTATCGTGGTAGTCTTGATTCAGGTTCTTACGTACATAACTCGACTAAAGACAAGAAAGAGCGTATTGGCCGTATCATGAAGATGCACGCTGTCAAACGTGAGGAGATCAAGACTATCTACGCCGGTGAGATCGGTGCAGTCGTCGGTCTTAAGTACTCTACTACGGGTGATACACTTTGTGCTCCAGAAGACAAAGTAGTCCTTGAGCGGATGGACTTCCCGGATCCCGTCATCTCTGTAGCTGTCGAGCCTAAGACAAA
Source organism: Sulfurimonadaceae bacterium (assembly GCA_016744575.1). Lineage (GTDB taxonomy): Bacteria > Campylobacterota > Campylobacteria > Campylobacterales > Sulfurimonadaceae > BB26. Next base: position 16,245 of record JADGEC010000023.1, read on the forward strand.
AGCAGACCAGGAAAAGATGGGTATCGCACTTAGTAAACTTGCTGCAGAAGATCCATCGTTCCGTGTTCACACAGACGAAGAGACTGGTCAGACTATTATCTCAGGTATGGGTGAGCTTCACCTTGAGATCCTTGTCGACCGTATGTTCCGTGAGTTCAAAGTCGACGCAGAAGTCGGTGCTCCTCAGGTATCTTACCGTGAGACTATCAAGAAAGAGGTCGAGCAGGAGTACAAATACGCGAAACAGTCAGGTGGTCGTGGTCAGTTTGGTCATGTCTATCTTCGTGTCAAGCCGGGCGACGCTGGTACAGGTTATGTCTTCCATAACAAGATCAAAGGTGGGTCGATCCCGAAAGAGTTCATCCCTGCTGTTGAAAAAGGTTGTGGTGAGTCTATGGCTAACGGTGTCCTCGCTGGTTATCCTATCGAAGATGTCGATGTCACACTATATGACGGTTCATTTCACGATGTCGACTCCTCTGAGATGGCGTTTAAACTGGCAGCATCTATGGGCTTCAAGGCAGCTGCAAGAAATGCAGATCCTGCTATTCTTGAGCCACTGATGAAAGTCGAAGTCGAAGTCCCTGAAGATTACATGGGAGATGTCATCGGTGACCTTAACCGTCGCCGTGGACAGATCGATGGTATGGGTGACCGTTCAGGACACAAGATCATCGATGCTTTCGTACCACTTGCTGAGATGTTCGGATACTCGACTGACCTACGTTCAGCTACACAAGGTCGTGCGACTTACTCTATGGAGTTTGACCATTATGCGGAAGTACCTCGTAATGTCGCTGAAGAGATCATCAAAAAGCGTAACGGCTAGATCTTCTTCTCTCCTCCCTTCGGGGAGGTCACTTTCACCTTCTACCTCCATTTTACTCTTTACTCTTGCACATCTCTTTAGTCATTTTCAAATTATCCGATATCTTTCTAAATAGGTTCATACGAATATATTGGAGACATCATGTTAAGACTTTTGTTAATAATCACTGTTTCGATCTCCATCTGGGCTGACACGCCAAAACTATATTCGAGTCTGGGTGATCTGATATATGATAATATGGAGAGCATCTCCCGACTTGCTGATATCAAGGTGATGTCTAAGCATGATGAATCCATAGCGAGATATATTGGTAACTGTAAGATGGCGCATAAGCATGGTCTTGCTTTGAATATTGATGATCCAGATGCAAAAGCAGTCAAGAACTATCTTGAGGAGTTGCGGGCTTTGGATAAAGAGAGAATAGCATTTATTCAAATATCTGATAGACTGCTCTCAAAGTCGATAGAAGAAGATGACTTGGAGAGTTATAGTGAACTGATAAAGAGTGGAGTGACAGATATAGAGAGAGATAGTGATAGGATCATAGATTACTACCTGCGTTATCGTAATGAGAACTATCTAGTAGAGGTGGAAGAGCTGATGTTATATAAGGATGAACTAAAAGATCGTGAGGATCAGGAAGAGGTAGATCGTCAGTCTCTTTATAAGCGTTACCATCAAGGCCGTATCGATCAGATACATAAGCGGCAGCTGGAGAAGAAAGCGGCGATGAGAATAGCGATAGATGCTGAACGTGAGAGTGCCAAACGTGAGTTAAATAGAGAACTGGACGAGGAGTTACTCTCTACTCAGTAGGTTCCATCTTGGTTCCATCGTCTCTTCCGGCCGAGATTCGAGTATATGAAGTGGATCATAGTCCTTTTTGTAGGCCAGACTCTGACAACCCTCCACATAGTAACCCAGATATATCCACTCAAGCCCCTTCTCTCGAGCATACTCGATCTGTCTATAGAGAGAGTAGTGCCCAAGTGAATAGCTGGCGTAATCGGGATCATAATAGAAGTAGATAGAGGATATACCATCAGGCAGGATGTCGATGAGATCGACAGCGATAAGTTTGTCATCATCAAAATAGAGTACTTCATATCCGAAGTCACTATGTCCATGGACAAAGGACATATAGTAGTTTCTGGCATTGATAGTCTGAGCATCCCAGTCACGCTTAGACTGCATATGATCATGATACCTCTGAAAAAGTTCGAGATGATCACGCGTCAATGTCGGATGTTGAACGAGGGTATCAAACTTCCTGCCCTTCTTTAGCACACGTCGGGCAGACTTCGAGAAGTGATAACCGGTAACATCGATCTTGACACTTTCACAGGCACTGCACCCACGGCATACTGGACGAAAGAACATATTGCCGAAACGTCGCCACCCTCGTATGACAAGTGAGTGGTAGTACTTTGTGTCACACTGCTCGAGTATTTTGTAGTGGGTAGTCTGGTCATGGTCATCAAGATAGGAGCACTTCTCATTCAAAGTACACTCTTTTAGCAGCTCATTCATGACGCGATTCTAGTGAAAATGCTGTTAATCTGTTATAAAAATAGAGAGATATTTTGTTATGATATGATCAATAGAGATAAGGACAGGCAATGTTATTGGCAAATCTACTTGATGATATCAGCTTTGATGATGAAGAGATCGCTATAGCGGAGATAGTTGCCAGCCCCTTTTCAAAAGAGATAAGAATAGCTATGCAACGACATCAGGTGATGCGTGACCATGAGAGTAGTCACCCGGTTACGTTTGCTGTCTTGGAAGGGTCGGTGCGGGTCCAGCTTGAGACTGAGGAGAGTGTGATGCAAAAAGGAGATATCCTGTTTCTAGAGCGTGATGTGGTCCATCATCTTGAAGCACTTGAAGACACAATACTACGTCTGACTATCTTTATGTGTTGACTATTACCCTCTGTTTTGGGCGATGAGTACCCCTTCGATCATCTTGTCTATATCTCCATCGAGGATGCCGCTGACATTTGAGTAAGCTTCATTAGAGCGATTGTCCTTGACTTGCTGGTAGGGAGCGAGTACATAAGAGCGGATCTGGTGCCCCCATCCTATATCACTCTTCTCCACACCGTCAAGTTCTGCCTGCTGTCTCTCCAGTTCCAGTTCGTAAAGACGTGATCGTAGCATCTTCATCGCAGCCGCTTTGTTTTTGTGCTGGGAGCGGTCGTTCTGGCACTGGACGACTACCCCTGTCTCTATGTGGGTGATGCGGATCGCTGATTCTGTCTTATTGACGTGTTGACCACCGGCACCAGAGGCACGATACGTGTCGATCCGGATATCTTTGTCCTCTATCTCTATATCGATGTCATCGTCTATCTCTGGTGAGACCATGACGGAAGAGAAAGAGGTGTGGCGTTTTGCGTTGGAGTCAAAGGGTGAGATCCTTACGAGACGGTGGATACCATTCTCGACTTTAAGATAACCGTAAGCGTTCTCGCCTTTGATGATGATAGTAGCATCTTTGATCCCCGCCTCTTCACCGTTTTGGTAGTCCATCGTCTCGACAGTGAAGTCGTTACGTTCTGCCCATCGGGTGTACATACGAAGTAGCATGAGTGCCCAATCCTGAGATTCGGTACCACCTGCACCAGGATGGATGGAGATGATGGCGTTATTACCGTCGTTCTCTCCATTAAGGAGCATCTCGACCTCCATGGTGTTGACCATCTCATCGAGGTCCTCTGCTTCACTAAAGAGCATCTCGAGACTCTCATCGTCTTTCTCCTCTTTTGCCATCTCATAAAGATCGGAAGCATCGGTCAGAGTGGTCGCCGCCGAAGAGTATTTTCCCAGTTTTCGTTCAAGCTGGGTCTTCTCTTTTTGTACGATGGCAGCATGGGCATTATCGTTCCAGAAGTCCTGTGAACTCTCCATGACTTCGATATCATCTAGGCGTTTTGTGATGACATCAGGTTGTACGACACCGGCGATGTTGTCCATCTTTATCGTCAATGTCTTCAGTAGTTCAGTGTATTCATAATGGTCCAAAACAGGCTCCGTAGTGTATAATTGCGAGAAGAGAACCTCTAAATATGCTTAGATAGTCAGCTTTTGTCAGAGGTGTCATTATATTGTATAGAGGCTTAAAAGATGAAGATCGTCCACACTCCCGATGAACTGAAGATGTTATTAAAAGATGCAAAGGGGAGTGTCGGTTTCGTACCGACCATGGGTGCACTGCACAGCGGCCATCAGACACTGATATCTGAGGCCAGAAAAGCCAATGATATCGTAGTCGTCTCGATCTTTGTCAACCCTACACAGTTTTTGGAAGGTGAGGATTTAAGTAGCTATCCAAGACGGGCTGATGCAGATGAGAAGGTGTGCGAACTAAGCGGGGTGGATTACCTCTTTTATCCGGAGGCCAGTTCTATCTATGGGCGTGATGAAGTGAGCCTTAAAGCACCTGATGTCCGAGGTTATATCCTTGAAGGGACCTCTCGACCGGGACATTTTGACGGTGTCTTGACCGTTGTGATGAAACTGTTGAACATCGTACGGGCAGATAGAGCCTATTTCGGTCAGAAAGATGCCCAGCAGTTGATGTTGATCCAGGAGATGGTCAGACAGCTGTTCATGGATGTGGATATCGTGCCGGTCCAGACGGTACGTGAAGTCGATGGTCTGGCTTTGAGCTCACGTAATGTCTATCTAAGTGCACCTGAGCGTGAAGAGGCACTTAAGATCGCCAGGTCACTCAAACGTGCCGGTAAACTGGTGATGCAGGATATCCTAAGTGTCGATCGTATCAAGGTGGAGATGCTTGCTGTATTGGAGCCTCTTGAGGTGGAACATGTCGCTATCGTCGATCGTGCCTTTAACCCACTTGAGACGATCGAGATAGACAACACGATCATCTTAGTCGAAGCTATGGTAGGTAATACGCGGCTTCTTGACAATATCTGGATATAAAGGGCTTTGATGTTTAGATCACTATTTACGTTATTACTTGCTGTCGTCTTTCTCGGTGCAGCAGAACACCCTCGTCTCTTCTCCCGACTGGGAACACCCCTGTATGAAGCTGATAAGGCATTTTTGAAGATCGCAAAAGAGGTATCGCTTCAGACAGAGATAGAAGCTTATCATCAATACTCAGAGAAGAGTCGATCGGCAGGTCTGGAGATAGAGAGTTCTGAGCTGCCCGAGATCGATGCGATAGAGGCTTATCACAGCTCTCTTAGGGAGCTTCAAAAAAAACATGATAAGGTCATCGCTTCACTGCAGACAAGATTGCTTCAGGCCATGGATGGTGGGGACTATACTACTTTTCTACTGATGGTAGAGAGCCGTCTGGACCCTCTTTTTGAAGATGAGATCATGAAAGAACGTAGTGTGCTCTTTTATAGGGAGCATGCCTCATCGCAAGAGAACAGCTATATGCAAAAGATGGAGGCTGCTCTTCATGAGATGCAGGAGACCCCTGAGAAGAGTAGCATAGCGGCTGACACCTTAGTACTGCTGACAGCATCATGGTGCCGGGCCTGTAAGCGGGCGAAAGCTTATTTGAATGCGAACCATATTGCTTTTACGGAGTACGATATTGAGACGAGTGGCAAAGGCATGCAGTTATATAAAAAGTATAAGGGTCATGCTATCCCGATGATGATAATCGGTGATGAGCACCATACCGGATTTGATCCTGCCTGGATCAAGGAGCGATCGGCTCACTGATCACCGGTACTTAATGGGCTGAGATAGCCTTCCTCGGCCATCATATCTACGATGGCTTTAAAGACAGGTACTGCGGTCAGTGAAGCGAAGTGGTTGGCTCTGGGCTGGACTACCGTTATGCCAAGCGTATAACGTGCCTGAGGATGTTTGGAAGAGCCTTTAAAGTCGTTGGCGAAACCCATGAACGAGGTGTTGTATTTGTTGACATAACGTCCACGTTCGACGATATGTGCTGTACCTGTCTTACCACCGACCTGAAGTCCGGGAGTCTTTGCTTTTACACCGGTACCTTTGTTGACCGTCTTTATCAAGATCTGTTGCATCCGTCGCGCGGTAGCTGATGATATGATCTGAACGGAACTGCTCTTCTCTACAGGTATCTCTCTGCCGAACTCATCTATTAGGGCTGTTGTGATGTAGGGTGTCTGGATGCGGCCATTGTTATTGAATACGTTATAGGCTTTTAGCAGCTGGAGAAGGTTAGCTCGAATACCATAACCATAGGAGCTCGTTGCCTTATATATCTCATCACGCAGTTCACTGATAGAAGGCATAGAGCCAGACCTCTCATAGGGGAGGTCTATACCGCTGCGTTGGGTGAACCCAAAGTCCATAAGTCCCTGATGGTAGTCGACAGCGTCAAGTTTTTGTGCAAGCTGTGCGATCCCTATATTTGAGGAGTGGACGATGACGTTCTCAGCACTGAGCCAGTCGAACTTATGCTCATCTGTGATGACCTTTCGTCCAAGCTTATAACGTCCGTTATAGGCGTAGACCAGATCATAAGGGTTTATCAGTTTTCCTTCAAGCAGCAGGGCGAATATAATGGGTTTTAGGACTGAACCAGGCTCAAAACTGTACTCTATTGCGTTAGCGTTGAGTGCAGGGTAGTCCCTCTTACGGATATGTGTAGGGTCAAAACGGTTGGAGCTTGCAAGACTGAGTATCTTTCCATCACGTGAGTCCATGACGACGGCCATGATCTCATTAGCTCGAAGATCAGCCTTATACTGGTCAAGGATCCTCTCGACTTTTATCTGCAGGGTGACAGGGATGCTGATCTTGACTGATAGACCATCGATCGCGTTCTTGGTAAAGCTCTTCTTGTTTAGGATCAGATAGTTGTTCACATCCCTTGGAGCAGACTGTTTACCATTTTGACGGGCACTTAACTCTTCATCATAATATTTCTCAAGACCTTTGATACCGGTAGTCTTGGTATAGCCATCGTCATCATCGGTCTTTCTGGGGTAACCTACAACGGGTGTCAACAGGTCGCTATAGGGGTATTCTCTGGCTTCGCCACTCTCAAGGACTGAGAGGCCATGCAGGTAACTGCGACCACTCTTATCGGTAAATTCGATAAAGACTCCCATCCTACGAAGTTCAAAGGCGAGGGTCTTAAGATACTGTGCTGATTTTGGTCCGATATGATAGCTGAGTACTACTGAGCCATCACCTGCTTTGAGTCGTTTACGGATCTCTTTTGCCTCTATACCACTATAGATACTAAAGAGTTGGATGAAAAGATCGCGTTTTTTTGGATCGATACTGTGGGTATTGACGACAGCCTTATAGAGTTTCTGTGTGGACGCGATATGAAATCCATCAGCACTGATGATACTCCCACGTTTTGCTTTGATACTCTCAGAGGTATAGAGTGAAGGAATATGGCGCTGTTTTACGGCAGTCATCAGCATGACACTTAAGAATATGATAAAACCCAACACCAGTAGGGCGAAGAGCAGAAATATCTTTTTGGATTTATTTTGGTTGGTCATAGTCTCTTTACGTAGATAACAAAATATTGTTGCTAATAATACCAATCCTCATTAAGGGGTGCTACTTTAAACGACCATAGTGTGTTAGAGTGTGAGGCAGGAGTCGGCAGGAGCTACTGGTAGCTTCAAGGACTTCTAACGAAGCAATATGACACACTATGGTCGCCCTTCGGGTAAAAGATAAGCCATCATCTACTTCGTTAGGCCTTATTGGATTAACCAGTTAGTCCTGCAAAGACCTGCCTTGTAGCTAATAGCTTATCTCTTAATTTAAAGCAGTACTCCTTAACGGGGGTTGGTATAATACCTTCTGTTGATTGTCAGAAGTGTAACGCTTATTGCATTAGAGGGTGGTAAATGGTATAGTATTTTAAAACTTTTGGAGTACGCTTATGAAGCGATCACTGCAGCTCTTCTTACTCTTGGTAACGGTCACGCTTTTTGCTGTCGAACTCGAGCGCGGTCATACCTATAGTGGACCGTTGAAACTGACGGCAAAGTCACTGGGTGTCGGACTGGGATTACCAAATGGATGGCATGCAGAACTACCTACAGGTGGAGGGATGCGATTGAGCAGGGAAGACAGTGCAATACGTATGGATATCCATGCACAGGAGTTCGAACCTCATGATGCTATAAAGTACCTCTCCCTGCCGGTTCAGTTTCGGTCGACACTGATGCTTTTCCCTGAAAAACGTATTGTACGACTCTCTACGACAAAGTATCGTAGAAGTTACAATGTGCAGGGAGGCAAAGAGAGTGCACTGCTCTATATCGTGTTGGGACCGCAGGGACGGGCTGCAGTCTTGACCGGTGTGGCTCCTCCAGAAGAGTTGACGGCGATGCGAAATAGTATGCTCTCTATCGCTAATACGATCACTTTCACGCAGATAAAACCTCCGGCTGAGATGGCTGGTACCCTTAGAAAAAAGATAGCTGGAGGACACTACATCTATTATGAGACTCTCGATGGACATAATGAAAAAAGAGAGATCTGGCTTTGCAGTGAAGGAAAGTTTGTCTTAAAAGAAGCACGGGCTATCGCTTCAAACACATCGACGATATCGATGACATATCAGGGAATATGGCATGTCAAGAAAGAGGAATTGATACTTCAGTTTGTCGATGGATCGCAAAAGAGCATGACACTGCATCAGGTGGACAACGTGCTCTTCTTTGGCGAACAGCGTACATACCCTATGAGAAATGGGGTGTGCCGATAGGTACTCAGAGATAGGTCTGAGTACCTGTTCGTCTGGCGTCTTAATAGTAGCTACATCTAGAGTTGTGTACGGGTTATCTCTTTATAGGCCATGAGCGCTTTATTGCGGACTTCAAGCATCATCTTCATACTGATCTCTGCTTTATCGATGGCAATAGCAGCCTGGTGGAGGTCTTTGACCTGACCGGTCGCGATATCACTCATCGCTTTCTCGCTTTTGACCTGGTTCTCATTGACATCACCGATGGCCGACTTTAACTGCTGGGCAAAGTCTGTACCGTCTGTTTGAGGCCCCTGGGCACTTTTTTTACTGAGCAGGTCAGCTGTGGAGAGGGACCCGATCTTATCTATTTCACTCAAAACCTACCTCCTTTATGTCTGCATACTTTGGATGACACTGTTGGCCATATCTTTGGCGCTTTCAAAGGCTGCTACATTAGCCTGATATGCACGTGTCGCTTCTACTAGATCGGCCATTTCGATCACAGGATTAATATTTGGGTAGGCGACATAGCCATTCGCATCAGCATCAGGATGTGATGGGTCATGCTTCATCGTCGGCCCTTTATCGTCACGGACGATCTTATCGACTACTACACTCATTATAGCAGGATTCACTTTTTTGCCCATATCACCTTCACCCAGGGGGTCGCTGTAGCCTAGAGAGGAATCCTGGGCATGTAGGGTCTGTTTCAAGAGCTGATCGAAGTCCATCGCCTTGAAGACGACTTCACGACGACGGTAGGGACCACCCTCTTCAGTACGTGTTGTCTGGGCATTGGCGATATTGGAACTGATGGTGTTGACACGGACCCGCTGAGCAGAGAGTCCGTAACCGCTGATATCAAAACTACTGAGATAACTCATCATCTATCCTTTTACTGTGTCTTCGATGAGGCATCGATGACACTTTTATAGATCGTGGTGCCTTTTTTCTTGGCAGCAAGTAGTGCGTTGAACATTATCGAGTTTTTGGACATCTCTGTGGTCTCGACATCGATATCCACACTATTGCCGTCATTTCGCGCGCCATGTCCGTCACGGAAAAAGGTGATAGCGCTGGTGGAACCTTGGCTTTTTTTGCTAGTGAGGTGTCTGTTGTCAGTTTGGGCCATCTCCAGCTGTTTTGTACCACTTTCAAATATCTCTGCTTTTCTTTGAGCTAACATACTTTCAAAATGGACATCACGCGGCCTATAGAAGGGTGTATCGGCATTGGCGATGTTCGATGCGATCATATCTTGACGTTGTGCACGGTAGTCAAGTGCCTTGTTCATCAGTTCATGGGCGCGAGTAGGTTCGATACTCATCACAGACTCCTCTTTAGTATGACTATAGCAAGCAATTATCATTCCAGTAAGTCTTGATATAAACACTTCAAGAAAGAGGATCTTCAGAGCGAAAAAGATAAAATCCGTTAATAAATATATATTAAATAACAAAAGTGATTTTCCCGTGATTTTTGCCTTGATTGGCAGTCAGAGAGATCATAGAAGGTACTGTGAGTCGATGCAAACTATCTCCCTTTTCCGTGCTCATGATACTTATACATTTTTTGACTACGACGTAGTCCGGGAGGATCTCGGTGCCAGATAAGAAGCTTTTTATACTTACCGGTGCCTTGATCACCATAGGGATCATACTCTCCTATACACTCTCGTCTTATGTCGTCTTACTTCTGGGTTATGATGATTTTCATTTTGTCCTCAGGCAAATGATCTTTGGGGTGCTCTCTATCTTGATCATGTGGTCACTCGCACAGCTAGATCCCGATGTTTGGTTGCATCGTTTGGGGCTACTGCTCTTCTTTGGTGGGATGCTGTTGATGGTCACCATGCCCTTTATGCCCTCGTATTTGGTCTCGGAGGTGGGTGGTGCGAAACGCTGGATAAAGGTCCTTGGCTTCTCCCTAGCTCCGGTGGAGTTCTTTAAAGTCGGTTTTGTCTATTTTCTTGCCTGGAGTTTTTCGCGTAAATTGGGGCATCATGGGGATATGGGCGTCTTTGCGGAATTGAAGCGCTTTCTTCCTTATGCGTTTATCTTCATCCTGGTGATGTTTCTGATAGCTTTTATGCAAAATGACCTGGGACAGGTAGTAGTGCTTGGGCTTACGCTGGTCTTTATGCTCTTTTTTGCGGGTAGCAGTTTTAAGTTCTTTTTCACACTCTTGTTGACCGCACTGCTCTTTTTTCTCTTTTTCATCATGTCGGCACCGCACCGTATTGAGCGGATAAAGTCCTGGTGGGCGTCTGCTCAGGGATTTGTACTGACACTCTTTCCAGACTCCATCGCCGAACACCTACGCGTGGAAGTGATCGAGGAGCCCTACCAGATAGGTCACTCACTCAATGCCATCCATAATGGTGGCCTGTTTGGGACGGGCTTGGGTAATGGGACGTTTAAGATGGGCTTTCTTAGTGAGGTCCATACAGACTTCATCCTCTCTGGTCTTGCGGAGGAGTTTGGCTTTTTTGGTCTTTTACTGGTGACGCTGCTCTTTATCTGGACCCTGCAGCGTATTTTCAAAGTGGCTAATCGGACTCAGGTGAGTGTATACTATCTTTTTAGTATGGGAGTCGGACTGCTTATAGCCTTTGCTTTTATGATCAACGCCTATGGTATCAGTGGTCTGACACCGATCAAAGGGATCTCCGTACCGTTTTTAAGTTACGGCGGGTCCGCTCTGCTTGCGACGTCGGTCGGGATCGGCATGGTGTTGATGATATCGAGGAGTGTCGATATGATCTCAAAGCCTCCGAAGTAGTCATGAGATATTTAGTTAAGGGGTGCATATGAGGTTTGTCATAACAGGTGGAGGTACGGGCGGTCATCTAGTCATCGCGGCTGTTTTGGAGAAAGTACTTTCGCAAAGAGGCCATGAGGTGATCTTTATTGGCTCCTCTTCAGGGCAGGACCGTATGTGGTTTGAGAAAGGTAGTGGTTTCACACACACCTATTTCCTGCCGACGACCGGGGTGGTCAATCAAAAAGGTCTGGGTAAAGTAGCCGCTTTATGGCGTATTGGGAAAGCGTTTATGCGCTCACGAGCACTGTTAAAAGAGTTTGATGCTGTGGGTGTCATCAGTGTAGGAGGGTTCTCGGCAGCACCGGCATCTTTTGCGGCATTGAGTCGAAGAGTACCGCTTTTCATCCATGAACAAAATGCTGAGACAGGTCGCCTAAATGCGCTTTTGAAGCCTTACGCCAGAGTGTTCTTCAGCTCCTATGAGCCAACATCGCCGGTGAAGGCTTATCCGGTCAATAAGGTGCTTTTTGAGAAGGCGAGGTTACGTACATCGCTGCAGCGTATCATCTTCTTAGGTGGTTCACAGGGTGCGACTTATATCAATGATCTCGCCCTCTCTATAGCTCCTTTGTTGCAAAAACGCGGCATAGCGATCATCCATCAGTGCGGAGAACGTGATCTGGCACGGCTGCAAAGCGCTTATGCAGAGATGGGTATCGAGGTGGAGTTGATGGCATTTAGTAAAAAACTGCCAGACCTGCTAGAACGAAGTGACTTTGCGATCAGTCGTGCAGGTGCGAGTACACTTTGGGAGCTTTGCGCAAACGGTCTGCCGGCTTTTTTCATCCCTTACCCTTACGCGGCAGCAGATCATCAGTACTATAACGCCCAGTTCATCGTACAAAAAGAGCTTGGCTGGAGTGAGCGGCAGGGTGACACACTTAAGCAGAAGCTCATAGCTGTCCTTGATGAGGAGCTGAGTTCAAGAAGTAAGAAGCTTATGGACCTTATCGAACCTGAAGGTGCAGAGAAGATCATAGAAGTAATAGAAAGCGAGGTATAGTATGTTAGCAGAGATGGCACAGTGGTTGGTCGATATCATCTTCGATATGGGTTATTGGGGGATCTTCCTTCTGATGGGAATAGAGAGTTCGTTTGTCCCTTTTCCAAGTGAGATCATCCTTATTCCCGCAGGTTACCTTGCGGCTAAGGGTGATATGAACGTAGTCATGGTGTTTATCGCTTCTTTGGGTGGTTCGTTGACTGGAGCACTTATCAACTATTATGGTGCGTTATGGATAGGACGTAGTGTCTTGGAGAGTTATGGTAAATACTTCTTCATCAAACCTGCCGCACTGCATAAGATGGATGACTTCTTTGAGAAACATGGTCATATCTCGACTTTCACAGGCCGTCTGATCCCTGGTATACGCCAGCTCATCTCGATCCCTGCGGGCTTGACCCGAATGGACATGAAGACCTTCCTTCTCTATACGTCTTTGGGCGCTGGGATCTGGAGTATCATCTTGATCGCGCTAGGTTACTCCATCGGTGAGAACGAGGAACTGATAAAAGAGTATTTACATCAAATAACTTATATAGTCGTTGTCAGTATGCTCTTTTTACTGGCGACGTATTTCTATTTTCATAAAAGAAAGCAACGCAAGAGTAAAGATTAGGGTACATCTAAAGACCCTTCGAGAGGTCAAATAAGCCGCAAGCTTCCGATTTAAACTCTTTTGAATCACCTACGGAAGCTCCTATAAGACTTTAAATGCAAGACCTCACACCTTCTATGACCTCTGATGAGATACAGGATTATTAGAGGTAGCCTTAGTTATAATCGCGACAATTTAACGCGAAGAGTAGTAACGATGGACGTCAGAGAAGCCTATTTAACATATTTTGAATCCAAGCAGCATGCCCGTGTAGAGAGCGCACCACTGGTGCCTGACGATGCGACACTGCTGTTTAACAATGCCGGAATGGTCCCTTTTAAATCGATCTTTACTGGTGAAGTACCGATCCCTCAAAACCCCAGAGCGACCTCATGTCAGACCTGTGTACGTGCCGGGGGTAAGCATAATGATCTCGAAAACGTCGGTCATACTGCCCGCCACCACACTTTTTTCGAGATGCTTGGTAACTTCAGTTTCGGTGATTACTTCAAAGAAGAGGCTATTGCAGAAGCATGGGAGTTCATCACTAAAGTCCTAGACCTCGACCAATCCAAACTTTGGGTGACTGTCCATGACAGTGATGATGAGGCATTCGAATTCTGGCAGAAGCATATCTCCAAAGACCGTATCAAACGTCTGGGTGATGCAGATAACTTCTGGCAGATGGGTGAGACTGGACCGTGTGGACCATGTTCGGAGATCTTTTTCGATCAGGGTGCCGAGCAGTTTAGCGGTGAAGAGGACTATCTTGGTGGTGAGGGCGATCGTTTCTTAGAGATCTGGAACCTTGTCTTCATGCAGTATGAGCGTGACAAGAAAGGGGAGTTTACCCCGCTTCCAAAACCATCCATCGATACGGGGATGGGTCTTGAACGTGTAGTCGCTATCAAAGAGGGTGTATCAAGTAATTATGATTCGACACTCTTTATGCCGATCATCGACCTGGTAGCACAGATGACGGGTAAGCCGTACAGCTATGCAGGCGGTGTCTCATATCGTGTCATCGCAGATCACATCCGTACTGCTCTATTCTTGTTGGCGCAGGGTGTGAACTTCTCCAATGAGGGAAGAGGATACGTGCTTCGTCGTATTTTACGTCGCGCAGTACGTCATGGATATCTGCTGGGCCTTACGAAACCGTTTATGTACAAGCTTGTCGATGTGGTCGTCGAGATGATGAAGGGTGCTTATCCGTATCTTGCAGAGAAGTCAGCTGCTGTCAAAGAGCAGATAAAGCTCGAGGAGCAGCGCTTCTTCAAGACTATTGCGATGGGGATAGAGCTCTTTAATGAAGAGTTGAAGAACACTGATGAGGTCTTTAGTGGTGAAGTGGCCTTCAAACTCTATGATACCTTCGGTTTCCCTCTGGACCTTACAGAAGACATGCTTCGCGAGAAAGCGTTGAAGCTTGACACAGCAAAGTTCGATGCGTTGATGAAAATACAGCGTGAACGCGCGAAGGCTGCCTGGAAAGGCAGTGGTGATACTCATGTAGAAGGGGACTTCAAAGCACTTCTCGAGCAGTTTGGCGAGAACAGTTTTGTGGGTTATGAAGGGATGTCGGCAGAGTCTAAAGTACTGGCACTCCTAAGTGAGGAGTTCTCGATAGTCGATGCTCTTCACAGTGAACAAAAAGGCTGGGTACTGCTTGATAATACTCCATTTTATGCAGAGAGCGGCGGTCAATCTGGAGATAGAGGTGGACTTGGCGATCAAGCTGAAGTGACTGAGACTCGGAAGTTTCATGGGCTGAACCTTTCTCACATCCATGTCGAAAATACGATCAGTGTTGGTGATATGGTGACTTCGTATGTCGACCGTGACCGTCTGGAGATAGAGAAACATCATTCGGCAACGCACCTTTTACATGCGGCCTTGTATGACTTACTGGGTGATCATATCTCACAGGCTGGCTCTTTTAATGATGCCAGACGCCTGCGTTTTGACTTCTCTCATCCTAAAGCGATGAGTGCGGCAGAGGTCGCTGAGGTAGAAGAGCAGGTCAATATGATGGTCCTGCGTAATATCTCCAGAGTGACGGCTGAGATGAGTATCGCTGAAGCTAAGAACAGCGGTGCCAAAGCACAGTTTGGGGAGAAGTACGGTGATAGTGTCCGTGTAGTCAGTTTTGGTGACGCTTCAGTCGAACTCTGTGGCGGTACCCATGTAGATAATAGTGCTTCCATCGGAACGTTTGTCATCGTCAAAGAGAGTGGAGTCAGTGCGGGAGTACGTCGGATAGAAGCGGTCTGTGGTAATGCTGCCTATAACTACTTAAAAGCGCAGCGTCATGATCTTCGCGCAGCGGAAGAGGCGGTCAAAAACCGTGATATCATCGCTGGAGTCGAACGTCTTAAAGAGCAGATAAAGAGTTTGAAGAGTGAACTACATGACGCTCAGAGTGCAGTTAAAGAGGAGCTTGCAGTCGAGGTCATCAATGGCGTGACAGTGATCGTCGAAGAGATCAAGAGCGGTGACGTGAAGACACGGATCGATGAGCTGAAAAATGCCCATCCGGCTGTAGCAGCGATGCTGTTTCAGGTCAAAGGCAATAAAGTGATCATAGCTGCAGGTATAAAAGAGGCTTCTGTCAAAGCTGGTGACTGGATCAAAGCGGTCGCACCGATCTTAGGCGGTGGTGGCGGTGGTCGACCGGATTTCGCGCAGGCGGGCGGTAAAGACCCTTCAAAGTTACCTGAGGCCAAAGTAGCAGCAGCAGCGTTCATCAAAGCGGGCTTAGAGACATCATGACAGCACTATACGAACAGTTCCCACAACTTATACTCTTTTTACATGTCATCAGTGCAGTCGTCTGGGTCGGTGGTATGATCGCAATGCGTTTTGCAGCGCATCACTCCTTCATGGAGCTGGAACCGCCGTTACGGCTAGCAAGGACAGCGCATGCGCTGAAACGTCTCTTTGCGATAGTCGCGCCATTTATCATCATCTTGCTCTTTACGGCTTTGGTCATGGCGATCGGTATTGGACTGCATCAGAGTGAGGATAAGGTGACTGCTTTTGCCAAAGAGGGCATTTGGATGGTCATGGCGATCAACTATCTTCTGATGGTCTTCCGTCGTAATGCGGCGCAAAGACTTATAGAGGGCGGTGATATGGCATCTGCCAAGTCTAGACTCGCTCCTATTGGAGCCTATATGGTCCCTCTGAACATCGTCTTGGGAATCATCGCTATCTATCTGGGTGCGACACTGCGTTACTGATCGATGATCCGGCTAGCTTCATCTTCTCAGACTCGTGCCATACTCTTGCAGCAGGCGGGTATAGACTTCATACAGGAATCGGCAGAGTTTGATGAAGATGCCATAGTCGCATCTTCGCCTAAAGACTTTGTCTATCAGGCTACACAGGGAAAGTTCGATGCAGCCATGAGAGCTTTTGGCTGCGAGGACTACCCTCTACTTGTCGCAGATACGGTCGTCACTTCACAAGGGTTGATCCTTCGTAAAGCTCGTTGTGTGGATGATGCCAGAAATATCTTGATGACACAAAGTGGTAATATAACATCTATTGTGACCTGTTTGATATATAATACTCCACAATTAAGACTCATAGATATCTCATCTACCGATTATCTTTTTGATAAGTTTGATATGGATGACCTTGACCGTTACCTGGAATCAGGTCTATGGCGCGGAAAAGCCGGTGCCTGCATGGTCGAGGGTTTCTGCAAGTCCTATATCAAAGAAGTACGAGGATATGAGAGTACCGCTATGGGACTTAGTATCGAGGTATTTAAACCATATTTATAAAGGAGTTCACGATGCGTGCCATAGTCAAAACCATCTTTATCTCCCTGACTATCATCCTTCTTATCTCCTGTGGTGGTGATAGCAATAGTAATGCTCTTTTAGATGGTAACGCCACAGAAGTGACTGCTCCGGAGATCGGCACTCCGAAAACGAACTTCTCTCCAGAATTTCTAAAGATCGCTGATCTTGATGCTGAACTCGGTGAGATATCAGGCATGATCTCGATCGATGGCCGGGTATTTGCTCACAATGACACCAGACACAACACTTACCTTTATGAACTCGATGCGACAAATGGTAATATTCTAAAGATCATCAATATCCATAATGCTACCAATATGGACTGGGAAGATATGACGCAAGATGATGAGTACGTCTATATAGGAGATATTGGGAACAATCGTGGTTACAGGCAAGACCTTAAGATCTATAAAATCGTAAAATCACAGCTGTTAAACAGCTATGATGCAGAAGCAGAGATCATCTCGTTTGCTTATGCTGATCAGACTGAGTTTCACTATGTAGAGAGGACCACTCCTTATGATGCTGAAGGCCTGTTGGCCTTTGAAGATAGACTCTATATCTTCACTAAAGACTGGTCTGACTCTACGAGCTGTATCTATTCGGTCTCTAAAGTCCCCGGCGACTACCTACTTGAGAAGCGTGTAGAAGATCACAAAAAGCTCGATGTCATGGTGACTGGTGCGACTATCGAGCCGGAGACCGGAGCTGTAGTGCTTGTAGGGTATAGTAATCCTTACGATATAAGCAGTCTATTCACAACAGAGTTGATGATCCTTCAAGACTACTTTGAGGATCACTTCTTTTCCGGTAATATGGATAGTTTTGCATTAAGTAGCGGGTTTATCCCAAGGCAGTATGAGTCTGTCACATTTGATAGCAGGAATGAGCTGCTTATTGCCAGTGAAGGGCAGACGACTTTGCTTGAGACTCCTGCCAGTCTCTATAGGGGAACGCTACAGTAGTCAAGGACTTCTCAGATGTTCCCCTATACCTTTGCATACCTGATCATGGTGTGGACAGCTGCATTCTTCCTGCTTCAGGATCTCTACTCGAGTGAGCATCACTACTATGCACTCTTTATAGATGCTATTTTGATGCTCATCTTCATCGCATTTGCTATCAAGTATTACAAAGTACGTCCAAAGAGTACAAGTGCATCAGCCGCGGCTATCGCTTATGACCTTGCAGTGATCCCTCTACTGTTAGTGAATCTCATGAGCTTGAAGTGTCTTTTTAAGCCTATGAATGAGATCGGCATGGTCTATCTCCTACCGATGATCTATTTTCCGCCTATTTTTGTAGTCTCATTCCTTCTGATCCTTTTAGTTAAAAAAGTGATGAGAACGAGATCGACTCCAGATCGCTATTAAAACTGCAAGTCCATATAGTAACGGATATCCCAAAGGTCACTGGTCACGGTCTCAAAATCAAAGCCGTTGACTGCTTTATAGGCCTCAAAGTCGTAGTCTGTCTTAAAGTCGATATGACCGATACGCAGCAGGGTACTCAGCCCCTCTATATCTTGAGAAGTGTAGCGAAGGTCAAGGGTGATCTCACTTCTGTCCTGTCTGGCGAAGTAGTCATCGATATCATCGGGAAGATCGTAGATACCGTACCGTAACTGGATACTGAAGCCATTGAGAAGGTCGTTGTGGGAGAAGTCATAGACCAGGCCCAGCCCATAACTCTTCTCACCTGCTAGTTCTGCATCATTATAGAGAAAACTGTTAAACATCTGCGGGGAACCCCAGCGCACGAACATAGTCCCGCCATCATAGGAAGCTTCATTGTAGTCGACTTCGTTGTAATTGGCAAAGGCCCGAAGCCCACCGCTTACCGCTTGCAGTGAGAGGCCGTAGAACCAGGTGTCGATGTCTCCGGCGACACTGCCTCCGACATCGTCTTGTTTAGCAAACTGCGCTTTTCCTGTCACTGTTAGCTCATCGTCGTTTAAGAAGCGATATTCACCATAGAGATAAAAAGTATTGACAAAATCGTTGACGTAGTAATCCCAGCCTTCTAAGACAATGTCCTCATCTCTATAGGCTACGCTGCCAAGGATCATCTCTTTCGCTTCGCCGACATATCTACCGTCCTCATCATAATCAGCAGAGTCTATCTCTCCGTTAATAAGGTGTCTTGAACCGGTCTCCATGCAAGTACCATCAGGAGCCAGTTGACCACAGCCCGTTTGGACCCGTGAGGCTTCGACCATGTCGATAAACTTTATCTCATTTCTATTTTTTTGTCGCATGACATAGGCGGCTCTGAACGTGGTGTCCTCCAGCGAACGGTTTTCGAAAACAAGCGATTGATGTGTGATGGGGGTCATACGGATATCGGAGAGTGAGACGAACTTATAGTCAGCCATCTCCTGACGTCCAAATTTGACTAAAGTGTCTTGATACTCCCATCTTACAAAGGCTTCTCCGAGTACGTTATAGCTGTCCTGACCGCCGTTTTGTTCATAAAGACCACCAAGCCCGGCACGGTCATCCGGATTGTGAAAGATAGGATTGGAGCTGTAGAAGGTCGCGCCTACTGAGGTGTTAAAGAGTGCTGCTGTCTCATAACCCAGGTAACCACCCAGTGCAGAGTACTGCTGCTTCTCATCTCGCGGGCGATCAGAGGC
>JADGEC010000151.1 GCA_016744575.1 Sulfurimonadaceae bacterium
CGGCTTTGATATCCATAGCAAATCCGATCTCCACATCACTCCAGGTCTTTCCCTGATGCAGGTCAAAACAGGCTTTATTGATAGAAGCCAATGCGTTTTGTCCCTGAAAGTCGAAGACATCTATAGCCCCTGTAGCCGCTAACTTGCTATCAAAATAGCGATAGTTCATCGGTACGTTCTTAGTAACACCGTTCATCGTCACAGCGATGGTGATGACACCAAGTTTTGGCGTTCCGCGTTCGACTTTCTGTGCCTTGATATCAACGACCTCTGCTTTGATATCTGGTCCGACCATGACATTGAAAAACGACTTTAGCAGCTTCTCATCACGTCCCGGGTTTTTTGAATCGACAGAACTCACATCGATGGCCATCTTTGAACCCACAAACAGATCTCTAAAGTTCTTTGCTTCTGGTACAGTGCTTTTATAGTCTACACTCGTAAAATGACCGCCAACTCCTACTTTAGCCGGTGTCTTGAAAGCTTTCCATGTCACATCGACATCCCCGTTGACTGAGAGGTCACAAGAACCCGAAGCATTCGCCATCGCGAACGTCATAAACAAAGCTACTAAAATCCTTTTCATCATCTACTCCTAGTATAGTTTCGCTGATTATAGGTACTTTTCTCTTTAAAAAGTATTAGTCTTTCGAATACTTCGATATGGAGTATAGACTTATAAGACATTGGCTGAGATAAAGTCCGTGAGGCTTGATCTCACAATAGGGATAGAGTCCTATCTTATCAATGATCATCACACCTCTTCGATGATCTTTTTAACACTTTTATAGACTCTCTCAACAGATGCGATCTCGACCTTTTCACGTGTGGAGTGAGGATAAAGGATATTTGGGCCGATGGATGCCATCTGCATATCAGGAAAATGTTCCTTGATGATACCGCACTCCAGACCTGCATGGATGGCACCAAAGGTCGCCTCAGGGAACTCTCCCCTGGTCACATCCAGCACGCTCTGTGCGAATGGGGTCTGTTCCGGACGCCACGGAGTATAAAAGCCTTCTGCTGTCACCGCACATCCATAAGCGCTAAAATAGGCCATCGTCTCCTCTTGAAGCGCCTCTAGAGACTCTTTTTCCATAGAGCGTGCACTGAGATGGATACGTAGTCCATCATCGCTGCTCTCTATCATCGCCAAATTGATGCTTGTCTCGACGATATCCAGCGTCTCATCAAGAGCACGGACACCATGTATGAACCCATCCATCATCTTTATGAGTGCTGCACTATCTTCGATGACTGCGACACGCTGTCTACCGAGTGCTTTAGCTCCTTCTATAGCTATAGACTCTTGTGTAGCGACTATTGCTGTGGCATGCTTCGCTATAGCATTACGGCGTTCCCCACCTTTAATACTCACTAGTGCCGCGTTCCCATGTGATGCGAGTAAAGCTGCAAGCTCTTTGATAGCATTAGGAATACCTCTGTCTATATCCACACCCGAATGCCCGCCCGGAAGACCGCCGATCTCCACCGCATGAGTGTACATCTCTTTCGACTCACGGACTATCGGTAGTCTTGCCTCGATATCGACTCCGCCGGCGCAGCCAATAGTAACGACACCCTCCTCTTCACTGTCAAGGTTTAACAGGTAAGGTGTCTTGAGACTCACTTGTAGAGCCCGTGCACCGATCAGACCGATCTCCTCATCTGCTGTGAAAAGGAGATCTACGATGTGGCCCTCCTCCATCAGTGCAAGCATCATCGCCATGCCCATCCCGTTATCAGCACCCAGGGTCGATGCCTTCGCATGTAGCCATCCGGCCTCTTCTTCAAGTTCCAGATGCGGTGCCTCTCCGATGCAGACCATGTCATAATGGGCCTGTAGTGTCACCGATGCGCCCTCTTTACTACAGAGTATATTACCTGCACTGTCACTACTTACTACATAATCACAGCGATGAGCATACGCTTCCAGATGGCTGCGCATCGCCTCACTTCCACCCGAACAGTGTGCTATTGAACATAACTTCTTAAATATATCGATGACTTGCATCTCTTTGTCTCCTTTAGATACAATCCGACATGATCAGATTACTTTTTGGTACCTCTTTTTTCCTCATCCTCTTCTCCGGCTGCGTAAATGAACGCGGCATCTCAGCACGCTATTATAACGACTGCCGGGAGTACTATGACCTACAGGGTTATTATCATAAGGAGTGTGATGAGAACATGATCGAGTATAAAGAGGTCAAAGAGGCACTAAAGACTAAAGAACCCGTAGAAGAACGAAACGTCTGGTAGAGCAAAGGGCACCCGATCACTTAAAAGCGATGAACGTCGCAAAGTTTGCCCAGCGAAATATCACCTCACAATGGCGAAAGCCGCAACGCATTGCCATCTCGATGTTCTCCTGAGCACTGTAGGGGATAAGGACGTTCTCAAGGGCTTCACGTTTTTGCATGATCTCATACGCACTGTACCCCTGCTCTTTCTTAAAATCGTAATAACAGTCTATCAACTCTTTGTTCAGCTTTTTCTCTTCACTGATGACCTTTTCGCTAAAGATAAAGACACCACCCTCGTTCAACGTCTCGTAGATACGGCTTATCAACACCTCTCGTACCGGAGGTCGGATGAACTGAAGCGTATAGTTACTGAGCATGACATCGGCTTTCTCATACTCAAAGGTAAGGATATCGCCCTCATATACCTCTACTGATGAGCCGTAAGCATCTATCTTTTTAGCTGCCTGGTCCAACATCGCTCGGGCATTGTCTATACCCAATAGACTAGCTGGATGTTCGAGTCCACGCTCTATATCGAGCAACTGTGACGCCGTCGAACAGCCAAGGTCATACAGACGGCCATTCTCTTTAAGATAAAGTCCTGCAAAACGGCTTGTCAGTCTCAATGTCTCTGTATAAAAAGGGACTGATCGTTGCAGCATATCATCAAATACAGCTGCCACATCAGCATCAAACTCAAACTGCTTTTTTATGGGTCGATTAAAAACGTGATCTTTCATGAGAGTATTCTAGCGCAAAGCAAAGGAAAAGCATACAAAAAAAGACATAGCTATCTCAAGCATCGATAATCATTGAGTCGATGAGAATATGCATTTAGCATATTTCTCATTCAGATGATCTCTATTGATGATACTTTACTCGATGAAAATATGCATTTAGCATATTTCTCATTCGAGATATCGTTATAATTGCGCATCTGACAGCAGGAGACCTTACAGTATGAAAGATGTTGATATTGAGACCGTGATGATGGTCCTCTTTGTGATAGCTTTGGTGATATCACTTTGGAAGATCTACGTGTTTTTACCAAAGAGAAGGCTGGCTGATGATGATACGACCAGTGACTCGATAGAAGAGCTGACAGCGCTGATGCTACTGTGTATCACCGACAGCTATGAGCAGGGATCTGAGCTCACAGACAGACTGCTTTATGAGCAGATGATAAGTCATGAGAGCTTTGACAAAAAGCACTACTGGCGATTTAACCAGAACAGACTCAACCATCTAGTCACAAGCTACTATGCCAATAACCCCGGAGTCAATACTTTCAAACAGATCTTCGAAGCACAGAAGAGTTGATCTAGATCTCTAGAGCTGTTTGAAACCCAGGATACAGATCTGTTCAAGGCCCTCTTCAAGCTCGATCTTGTTCTGGTTCGCCCAGACCAGGATATCGCTGTCCATCATCATGAAATCATCCTCTTGAAGCAGGTCGTTCTTAAACTTGATCATATCTCTGTCACTCTTAAGAGAGAGGTAATAATCACTATGCTCTAAAAAAGAACTCAACTTTAGCAGAGCTTTGACGATGCCGTCAAAATCCGAATAGTTCTTCTTCACACCTCGAACCATTTCCATCGACCGCTCATCCTCACCGTAACCACACAGACGTAAAAGCTCTTTTTCCATTCTATAGACCTCCCTACTCCTCTATATGATGATCAAATACAGAACAGAAGTCCAAAGACCTGTTCTTCGATCCATTCAAAGGTTTACTACAAACATGATAGCATACAGCTACCTCAATAGACCCTGAAAAAGGTGTAAAACAGTTGCACTACTCTCCCTCCAATGCTACGATGACCCTCGCACTCTTATGATACACATTTAAGGACAAACAGAGTAATATCTTCTAAGAATTAAAGCTGTTGCGATCGACACTTACATAAGGGTGTCATCAGTCTGCTAAAAACAGATATCACTGCCTGAACAAAGGGGCCATCATATGCGTTTTACCGTCGATGAATACTCACAACGTTTCAAGATGTCCAAGGAGATGATCAACTCCAGACTTAAGAGCAGAAGGCTCAACTATATCATCGAAGATGGGACCACTTATATCATCGTACCCAGGAACTCCCTCGATGATGTCCAAAAAGAACGTATCAAGCAAGCATCTGTCGAACCCGCTGTCACCACCACCACATCGGTGGAGTCCACACCATCTGTCCCGACCATAAAACAGGTCAAGACAGCCAGACCTGCCAGATCCAAGACTACGGTCGGGACCATCATCGCTCTCTACCAGAAAGAGAACCTACAACTTAAACAGAAGATCAAAGAACTTGACCAGAAGATCGATAGGCTTATCGGAGATAAAGAGCAGATGCTTCGTGATGAACGTGACCGCATCGAGAAAGTCTACAGTAATAAAGATGAGCAGCTAAAGACGATCCTTGAACTGGTAAACACAAAGTTGATGCTGACACAAGACTCTACCGTCCATGATGTAGATTCGACTACAGAGAAAGCACCGGAAGATGCGATCGATGCGACCTGGCAACAGAGCGATTTCGTAGAACTCCGCCAATACCTCAAATCTTTGGGACTTAAACCTCTGGAGAGAAAGAGTATAAAAAAACGATTCGCTGAAGCATATGGTAGTGATGTCCGTGTCATCCAGCAAAACGGTCAGTTCTATCTGGACTTCTCAAAATATGACTATAGTGACCTACTCAGACACTAATGATGAGAGTATTCTCTGATGCGTGAGTCGATCAGAACGAGAAATATCAGCGAGACTATTGCAGAGTTCGCATCTGAGACAGGAGATAGACCCGAAGAGTATGACTTTACTCTAGAAGGTGTGACTACCTATATTAACACCTGTCATATAGATAGCTTCACCAGATATAGTACCGCGCAGAGAGAACACTACAAACACCCAGACCGATTGATCGATGACCGAGTCACTTTTCGACAGTCTTATAAGATCATCCTCATCAAGGCACCTCTCTCGATCATCAAGCTTGATTTTCACATCAAGTCCGACCCATCCAACATACATCCTATCCTGACACTCGATCCTTCAAGTACCATACCCGTGAAACAACACGCACCAAAAGAGCTCTATACACTGCTTATACATGAGATAAACAAGATAAAAGCTCTCAGTGGCATACTCATCGGTATCTTCAGCGAGACAATGATCACTGATATCAAAAGCCTTACCAAACGGCTTTATGCCGGTACCTTTACTGAACCCGTGTCAATACGGCTCTTTAGTGGCATCACGCCCAAGATCGCCAGACCGAGCCGACTGACCTTACATTTCGAGGAGAAAAACCAGGACAAGCAGCTAAAAGAGGTAGAAGTCGGAGAACTACTCATCGAATACATCAAGCCACTTTTTGGTAGTAACGGCCTCAACGCGATGGGTCGAAGAGTCAAGAAAGATGAAATAGATAATGCGAAGTTCATCTCCAATACCATAGACACTGCTACCATAGAGAAACGCGAAGATGATGATAAGATAACGCTTTTCAGTAAAAAACGCGGCTTTGTCCATTATGACCAATCGATCTTAAAGATAAGTAACAGACTAAGACTACAGAGCCTCAAACGCGTAGAGTCTCAAGTCACTGATCAAGAACAAAACGATGTCGAGATCGTCGTCGACCAAAAAGACCTCACGCAAGACACCATCGGTGAGGGGGTGCATCTGACCTCAAATGTCATCCACATCTCAGGCTATGTCGCAGATAAAGCTGTATTGAACTCAAAAGAGCTTGTCATCGAAGGGGTATCACATAAGGGTTCAAGACTCTTTGCCCAAGAAGCGACCATCAACCGGCACAAAGGCATACTACGTTGTCATAAGGCCACGATACGACTGCTTGAAGGCGGTGAGGTCCATGCTACTGAAGTACATATAGATACAGCACTCGGAGGCAAGGTCTATGCGGATAGAATAACGATCGGCACCGTCAGACATCATCTCAAGGCTTACGCATCGACAAGCATGATCATCGATAGGATAATCGGTGAAGAGAACCTTTTTATGATCGATACGCAGAACAATCCAATCGTCCAGAGCCGTCTGAGTCATATGCAAAGAGATCTGGACTCATTACGAGACCAGCTAAAAGAAGCGAAACTACACTCCGATCAGGACATTCCTCAGATAATGGAAAAGATCAATGCCATCAAAGAGGTCAGCAAAATAGTAAAAGAGATCCCTTTTGATGCCAAGATCACTATCAAAGAGAAGATCCACGGCTATAACACCATCGGCTTTGCACTACCTACTCAGCAAGAGATCACTTACCATACTGTCGAGCAACTCAAATATGCGCCTTTTTACATCTCAGCTGAAGAAGATAAGATCACACTCCATCCTGTCGGTGTCACCCTGACTATCAACTAAGCACCAGTCCCTCTTATGGCTTACAAAGGCCCGTTCATGCTCAATTGACTGGAAGACTCCTCGTGATGCCATGTTCTTTACATCATAAGGATCATTCATCCCTATCAGATAGACTTGACAGACTATAGACTGCTTCTCTTCAACACCCACACTTATGCTCTTCTCTGATATTTGCTTGACGCAAAGACACCATCTCAAAAAAAGCTCGGTATAAATGACTTTTTTCATCTCGACACTATAGATCTTTAAATAACATACGGTATTCCGTATATTTAATACATTAAATATCTAGTTTTATAATTTTAAGTTCATTATATATCTATATATTTACATTTAATATTAAAT
>JADGEC010000024.1 GCA_016744575.1 Sulfurimonadaceae bacterium
CCTATTACATACACTCATCGTGAACAGCGCTATCGTGATGAAACGCGAGGCACTGTTAAAACAGGTCTGGGGAAAAGATGAGGCGTATCAAAACCGAACGGTCAACGTAGCCATCAACCGCCTGAAAGAGAAGATCGACCCGGAACAGTCTAAAGAGTATATCAAGACAGTTCGGGGAGTCGGTTATACGCTCTGGTAGGTCTGCTGTCTAAGTAAGATAAGAGCAGCAGTAGTCAGTTATGCTTTTGACACGGACTACAAAACTGGAGTTAGCACCGACTTGAAACGTATCACCGCCATTTATCTCCTGCCATTTGCTACTTCCCGGAAGCGAGACATCAAGCTTACCCTCTAAGATCTCCATTATCTCTGCTGAGTCAGTACCGAACTCATACTCTCCGGGCATCATTATGCCTAATGTCTTATAGGTCCCGTCTTCAAACTTGACTGTCCTGCTGGTCACGTTGCCGTCAAAGTAGAGATTTGCTTTTTTTACTACGGTCACGTTGTCAAACTGTTTCATAAAGTTGCCTTTTGTATGCAGATATTGGATTATAGCGTAGTAGGTAACAGTATTGAGATGATAGCTTCATCGGATCAAAAGCATTAAGCTTCTTCTGGTTACTATATTGGGCAAAACAAGGAGAGTCTATGGGATTTTTTGATTTTATTAAAGATGCAGGTGCCAAGATGTTAGGCAATGATGAAACGAGTATCAAGAGTGAGATAAACGATAATAATGCGACGATGCCGATCGATGACCTTGATGTCAAGGTCGATGGTGATACTGTCGTCTTAAGTGGCAGTGCCAAGAGTGCAGAAGACCGTGCAAAAGCGGCTTTGATCGCCGGAAATGTCAAAGGTGTCAGTAAAGTGGTCTTTGATGATGTGAGGGTAGAGGAGGGTGAAGGCTCTGATGATACAGTCTATGAGATAAAAAAAGGTGATACCCTTTGGAAGATCGCTACGACTTACTATAAGAACGGAACCCGTTATCCAGAGATCGTAGAGGCAAATCTTGAGGTCATCAAAGATGCTGATAAGATCTATCCGGGACAGCTTATCAGAATACCAAACGCGTAAAGAGTACTGAAATATGCCTCCTGTTGTCTCATGATACATGAGAGACAATGGGACTTTTGCTCCCTCATCTTTTTGACCTCTCTTGATCATAAACGTTGTAGCCTCTAAGATATTGCCTGGATCGATCGGACCTATAGAGCTCTTTAAATCTGTTTTTTAGAGCAGAGATCGTTTAAAATAAGATCTAAATGTTCTATATTTAGTCATTTTTAGTGTTCTGTTATGATCAGCTAAAAAGTACGGATCGTTATCCTTTATGTGATAGTATTCGGACTTTGTGATCTTTAATGACTGAGGACAAAGGAAGGTATATGAGAGTAGCCCTGTTTACTACATTGACATTAGCAGCATTGCTAAGTACAGGTTGTGTCACTAAAGGCACCCATGAGTTTACACTGCAGGAGTTGGCAGAGACTAAAAGTTCACTTGGTGATGCTGAGAAGACGATCAGTCAACAGCAGGGGATGATCGAAGACAATAGTGCGGAGATCAGACGGACAAAAGAGGAGCTTGCAGAGCTTCAGAGACAAAAAGCCCTACTTGAAGATGGGTACGCGGAGGCGCAATATCGTCTGGATGACTCAACAGATCGTCTGAATGAATCAAAGTCCCAACTGGAGAAGATGCGTCAGATCGAAGAAGAGACCAAAAAACGTAATGAGATCTATGCCCGTTTCGTAAGTGAACTTCAGAAGATGATCGATGGCGGACAGTTGACTGTGAGTATTGAGCAGGGACGCATCGTCATCAATCTTCCGAACAATGTCCTTTTTGCGAGTGGACATACAAGTGTCAACGCAGCCGGTCAAGGAGCGCTTAAACAGATCGGAAGCGTACTTAAAGAGTTCTCTGACCGTCGTTTTCAGATAGAAGGGCATACAGACAATGTACCTATCAAGAGTACACGTTTCCCAAGCAACTGGGAACTTTCTACCGCCCGGGCTTTAAGTGTCGTCCATCTTATGGTCGCTGAGGGGGTAAGACCTGAGAATGTCTCTGCTGCCGGTTTTGGAGAGTTCCAGCCGCGCGCTGATAATGAGACAAAAGAGGGACAAGCACTTAACCGCCGTATTGAGATCATCATGCTTCCAGATCTTGATATTCTCTCGAATGAACTGCCAAAAGTCGCGCAGTAGACGCTTTGACACTTCCGCGACCTTGCGGACGTGTCTTGATATCCCACCGTATCGAGCTCCGCTTTTTACTAAACTATAAGCCTCGATCCCTAGCTAATCCAATACCTTTTGTCCGTGTTTAATTATATAAGATAATATTATGTAAATGACTTCTATCCGAAGGAGGATAAGATGAGACATGTATTGATGGAACTGCCTTATGCGCAGAACGCACTCGAACCCTACATCTCAGCAGAGACGATCTCTTTTCACTATGGTAAGCATCATGCGACTTATGTCAATAAACTAAATGGACTTATTGAAGGCACGGAGTTTGAGGAGAAGAGCCTTGAACATATCGTCCGCTTTGCGGAAGGTCCTCTCTTTAACAATGCGGCACAGATCTTTAACCATGACTTCTACTGGCGTGGACTGACCGGTAGACCCAGCAGTGCTTCGGCCCAACTCTCTGATATGATCGACCGTGATTTTGGATCACTGGAGGCCCTCAAGGAGGTGTTTTTCGGTATGGCTACAGCACTTTTTGGCTCAGGATGGGTGTGGCTGGTGGTCACAGACGAGAATAAGCTGGTGATCGAATCGACTTCAAATGCCGATACCCCTCTACGACATGGACGCACTGCCTTACTCACCTGTGATGTCTGGGAGCATGCTTATTATGTCGATTATCGTAATGCGCGACCTGAATATCTAAAGAGTTGGTGGAGAGTGATCGACTGGAGATCCGTATCGGAAAATCTGGCAGACTATCTAAATGATGATACCGTCTGACATAGCCAGCTATATGATGATGCGCTGTGTGACAATGTCGATGAGGTGTAAAAAGAGGAATATACCACGTCATAGATAGCTCATCAGACGACGCCCTTAGCATGACATCAGACATTTAGAGATATGATAGTAAAAAGTGGAGAGGTGTTTGATGCTCAATATGAGTCGTGAGATGTTGCAATCGACACATCGTGAACTGGAACAGGCTTCTTATAACCATGACCGCTGGTATAAAGAGCTGATCAGATCGATAGTCTGTCGGCTTCCTCATGATCAGCGGGACTTGAGTGATGACGCATTTCGACAGTGCCGTTTTGGTCAGTGGTACTATAGCAAGCTGCCTGATGAACTGAACGCACATCCGACTTTTATCTCTATAGAGACAGAACATACCCTTATGCATAGACTGGCGAGTATATTGCTTGCTCGCTCATCCAATGGTGAGGTCATCGATCCCATTGACTATGACAACTTTGCCAGTGCCCTTGACAGACTGCGTTTGAACGTCGAGTCGCTCAGACACGAGATAGAAGAGACGCTTTACAACCGAGACCCGCTCACCGGTGCTCGTAACCGTGTCAGTATGCTAAGTGATCTTCGAAAGATGCATGAGCTGGTCAAACGAAATACTCAGAGTGTCAGTGTCGCTATCATGGATATAGATCATTTTAAATCCATCAATGACACCTATGGACATCCTGTGGGCGATATCGTACTCGCCGCATTGGCCCGGTTTGTCATAGTCCATACCCGGCCTTATGACCATGTATACCGATACGGAGGGGAAGAGTTTCTTATCAGTATGGGTAATACCGATATTGAGACAGCCCAGGTGATCATTGAGCGATTGCGTGAAGCTATAGCTAAGTTTACAGCGGTCAGTGAAGGTACTATCAATATCTCGGTCTCAGCCTCTTTTGGACTCTCCACGTTAAAAGCCGATGAGACCGTTGAGGATGCTATCAAGCAGGCAGACGAGGCACTCTATGTCTCGAAGACCTCTGGGCGCAATAAAGTCACAGTCTGGGAAGAGAGTCAAGACTAAAGCAGAGAGAGGCTCCCTCGGAGCAAGATGGTGTTCTCAGCTTATATTGCTATTAGGCTAACTGCTTTTTTTGTGTCAAAGGACAGACATACGATGTCACCGGGATATCTGTCTTGACGATGGCATCAAAACCACCATCGACATTGACAAGATTGTCATAACCTTTTGCTTTAAGGATGGAGATGGCACTCATCGACCGATAACCTCCGGCACAATGGACGTAATAGGTCTGCTTCTTATCTAGTACATCGGTATCGTCAAAGATATCCTCGACCGGTAAAAGCATCGCGTCAGAGACATGCTGTGCGTCATACTCCGAGGGCTTACGACAATCGATGGTCTTGATCGTCCCTTGTCGATGATACGTGGCATAACTTTCTGCGGAGATGTGCTCTTGCATCTCGACTACCTCTCCATTAGCCGTCCAGGTATCAAACCCACTTTCGAGAAAACCGACCGTTTGATCTAAACCGACACGTGAGAGACGGGTCAGTGCTTCGATCTCCCTACCGACTGGTGCGACCAGTACTATCTTCTGCTTAAGGTCTTCGATAAGTACCCCTACCCACATGGCAAAACTGCCGTCAAGTCCGATGAAACGTGATCCTGGGATGTGCCCATTACCAAACTCAGTCTCGTGACGGCAGTCGAGTACCAGTACATCATCGTCGTTCATCAACGCTTTGAACGTATCGATCTGTAAAGGATGGTCCCCACGTTCGATGACACTTTTATAACTCTCGTAACCGGTACGGTTCATCTGTGCATTGACAGGAAAGTAGCGCGGTGGTGGCAGCATCCCGGTCAACAACTCTTTGATAAACTCATCTTTGTGCATATCTTCACGAAGAGCGTAGTTTGTAGCCTTTTGGTTGCCGAGGGTATCGACAGTATCATGGCTCATACTCTTACCACATGAAGAGCCTGCTCCATGTCCGGGATAGACGATCAGCTCATCAGGCAGCGGCATGATGGTAGTGCGAAGTGAGTCAAAAAGAAGTCCGGCAAGGTCCTCTTTACTCAGGTCTGATTTGACGGCGAGATCGGGTCTGCCAACATCACCTAAAAAGAGGGTGTCGCCAGTGAAGATAGCGTGTTCTTTTCCGTCTTCATCATAAAGAAGGTAGGTCGTACTCTCCATGGTGTGCCCTGGGGTATGGAGTGCCTTTATGGTGATCTTACCTATCTGAAATAGCTCTTCATCCTGTGCGACATGGACCTCATACTCTGGTGAAGCCATCGGACCAAAAACGATGGTCGCACCGCTTTCACGTGCCAGGTCGATATGACCGGAGACGAAGTCGGCATGGAAATGAGTCTCAAAGATGTACTTTAGCTCTGCAGCATCATCAGATGCTCGTTGAAGATAAGGCTCAGTCTCACGTAGAGGGTCGATGATCGCAGCTTCTCCATCTGACTCGATGTAGTAGGCAGCTTCGGCCATACATGCGGTATATATCTGTTCGATCTTCATCATAGATCCTTTCGTTTATAGAAAATAGTAAAGTGTTTTTTGTCTTTTTATAGTTATGTTTATTCTGACACTATAACGGAAGCTGCTTATGCAAATAAGCAAGATAAAAGTTGTGTTAGTGATCTAAGTGGAAAGCAGCAAGGAGAGCTATAGATGGTTAGAAATGTTGTTTTTGGACTTTAGCCTGATATCAACATCAAGTGATGATATCAGCCATGACTCTTAAGGTGGCGGCCTATTTGTGTCCGCTACCACCGCTGCGGGGAAGCAGCGAGTGCATATGTTCGCCTCCGACAGTGTAGGCTTCCCCAAAGCCGTAGGTCGCTTCTCCAGCGACTGTACGAAAAGCATAAAGATTAAAATCCTGCATACTCATAAGCATTCCGACCATGGACGGCTCAAATTTCTGTTCAAACTGCTTCATCACAGTAGAAAAGGCTTTTTCATCCCGACTTACAGCTGTCACATCGCACTGTAAGGAGATGCGTTTTCGGGCAAAGATATTGGCTGTTTGGGACTCATCCTCTATAAAGAAGAGCGAACCAGTCCCAGAGTGTTTGAGGTTAAGCGCATGCCTGGCGATATCGCTGATAAAGATGTAATGACGATGTTCATGATAGACAAAAGGAGCGTAAGAGCTAAATGGTCGTCCCTCTTCATCTATACTACCTATGACAGCACTTTCAAAGCCTTCAATAAAAGTGAGAAGGTCTCTCTTTTCTGCCATCATCTATCCTTTGACTTAAAGATACTTTTGTCTGGTGTTATTCTCAAGGTCTCCATAGATCTCCTTTAGTCGTTTGATCTTGGAAGCAATGATACAGTCTTGTCGCTATATCTTTTCGCAGTGGGTATGTAGTATGTCATAAAAGTCCCTCTTCTTGAAAACTAAAGTATCCCTCGTGGGTGATGATGACATGGTCAAGTAGTTCGATACCCATGATCTTTCCGACCTCTTTTAGCCGTTTGGTGACTACCGTGTCCTCATGGCTGGGGAAGCATTGGCCGCTGGGATGGTTGTGGGCGATGATGATACCTGCTGCCCTGTCACTGATGGCATCGGCAAAGACCTCCCGGGGATGGACAAGGCTCTGGTTCAGGGTCCCGATGGAGATGACTCTGGTGCTGATAAGGTGTGAAGCGCCATCAAGAGTAAGTGTCAGAAAGTACTCTTGCCGTTTCCGACTATATTCGAAAAGCTCTTCATAGACACTGTCTGCCGAGGTGATCTGGCGATTCTGTTTTATGAGATAACGTCGACTTAGTTCGATGGCGGAGATGATCTGTGCTGCTTTGGCAGGACCCAGACCATATACTTCAGAGAGTGTGTCCAGAGTGAGCATGTCAAAGTCGTTCTTAAACAGTGTGATGATCTCCCGGGAGAGCTTGAGTACATCTTTATCCTTTACACCACTACCGAGCAGAACAGCCATAAGCTCAAAGTCTTTGAGTGCAGAAGCTCCTTTTTTTAGAAGTTTCTCTCTGGGTCTATCTTTCTCATAGAGTTCATCGATTGTTTTCATGTAGTCAGTATAAGATATCTCTGTTGCTCCTGAAGTGAACTATTGCATATAGACATAAAGGTGTCCTAAAGGCAACCGTACTGAAAAAAGTGCTATGATCTCATCATCAAAAAGGAGTGCGACTATGACGGAAGAAGAACAGAAGATAGAAAAAGCCTGCACAGTATGGCATGCATGGTTTGAAGACGATGCTAATGATTACTCAGAACGTGAGGATTCTGATGTCGAATACTTCATCGGTGTGTTGATGTATAACCATTTTGCTTTCTCAAAAGCGATCCCTACGATGAAGACGATGGACCTTGGTGCGGACTTTATCCAAGCTGCTGATGCGTCGTATGCCGAGGTAAACTCACTAATAGGTTCTGTCAGAAGTGATGATGAGCTGGTACTTCTCGCACTGCTCCAAGGCCATATCAAGCGTTCTCTGGAAAAGTACGGTAATGATCCGATGGATTGTTATCTACTTACCCGTCTGGATAATCACATCAAGACATTGGCAGGTATCTATGCTGGTGAGGTAGAGGTCAAGACTATGGATTTTGAGAAGATAGCCGCTCCACGTACGAAGTAGAAGTCTCTCTATACACCAGAAGAGTCCTCTCTTAATATGAACTTCTAAAATATTAAGTGGAGGCCTTTTTTTATCAATACATATGATAAAGCAGGAGCTTCAAGAGAGCTATTTGTTATCATCTTTTAGAGTTTATTATAAGGAGAGTGTCCTATGAACCCCTTATTAGATCCATTTGATCTGGGTGGTCTGATGCTAGAGAATCGCATTGTCATGGCCCCATTGACACGCTGTAGAGCAGAGGCCGAGCATACTCCCGGTGTATTGATGAAAGAGTACTATGCACAGCGGGCCACTGCCGGACTTATCATCGCTGAAGCGACGATGGTGATGGAGGGTACTTCAGCATTTTGGACGGAACCGGGTATCTACTCACCGGCTCAAGTCAAAGGCTGGAAAGCTGTCACTGACGCAGTCCATGCAGAGGGTGGACGTATATTTCTACAGCTCTGGCATGGTGGACGGGCTTGCCATCCGTTGTTGAACGATGGTCGTGAAGCAGTCGCTCCAAGTGCGATGCGTATCCGCGGTGATGAGGTACATACTCCTGAGGGTAAACAGCCCTATACCATCCCTAGGAAACTCTCTTTGGATGAGATCGCTATGATAGTCGAAGGTTTCAGGCTGGCTGCCGTCAATGCAAAAAAAGCGGGTTTTGATGGGGTCGAGGTACATGGGGCCAACGGTTATCTCATCGATGAGTTCCTGCGTGATGGAAGTAATCACAGAACAGACAGTTATGGTGGCCCATTTGAGAACAGGGCACGACTTTTGTTCGAGGTGCTTGATGCAGTCTGTAGTGTCTGGGAAAATCATCGTGTCGGGCTTCGTCTTTCGCCGCTAAACAGTTATAACGATATGAAAGAGAGTCATCCTGTCGAACTGTTCAGTTGGCTGGCAGAAGAGCTAGATCGATTTGGGTTGGGTTATCTTCATGTGATGCGAGCCGACTTCTTAGATAAGCAGCATGGCGATATCCTGAGCTCTATACGAGGACTCTATAATGGGACCCTGATCGCTAACATGGGTTATACCAGTGAGGAAGCTGCTGAAGCGGTAAAGACAAAAAAGGTCGACGCTGTGGCTTTTGGGACTTATTTTTTAGCAAATCCTGATCTGGTCGAACGTATCAAGACGTCTGCCCCACTTAACGAAGCCGACCCGGACACTTTCTATTCACCCGGAGCAAAAGGCTACACAGATTATCCTCTCCTGAGTGTTGATGAATAGAGTCGCTCTCATGAGCTTGCATGATATCAGAGATCAAAGAAAGTGTGAGGCCTTTGACCTAAGAGAGTGACTCTGCCAGACTGCTATCATAGGGGTGATGAGAACTCTCGAAGAGAGATCATCATCATCCCTGCGTCATGATCCCTTCGAGTTCGATGTTTAGTTTGACCTTGTCATCGACCAACAGGCCTCCCGTCTCCAGCATTTTATTGAAGTTGATGTTGAACGCTTTACGATCGATCTTTCCTTCTAATGCAAGTGCGGCGCGGCTATTACCCCATGGGTCTTTGATAATACCGCTGACATCCTCTACCTCCATCTCTATCTGTTTTGTCACATCTTTGATGGTCAGTTCGACGATAGCTTTGTCGCCTTCATGTTTGATGAGCTTCAGTGTCATCTGCGGATACTTTTCGGCATCAAAAAAGTCTGCACTTCGCAGATGGTCGTCACGTTTTTTGTTTTGCGTAGTAATAGAGCTGACCGTTACTGTCCCTTCTATACTGGAGAGCACCTTACTCTTCTCGTCAAGAGAGAAAGAGCCTTCGAACTCTTGAAAGTTTCCTGTGACATTACTTATCATCATGTGTTTGACTTTGAAACCAATATTTGAATGAGATGTGTCGACATTAAAATCTGCACCGACTAGTGATGTAAGACCTAACATACCTGCTAACGCTAATGAGATGATACTCTTCATGATCTATCCTTGTGGGGTTTTTACGAATACTATGATGTTCTCGTGTAGTACTCTGGAACTATAGCATGAGCAGATTTCATTTATAAAGAGTAATTACACTAATATTTTAGATTAATATTTTTTTATAGTGTCAGAGAAAATGATTTTGCGATCAATGATATATATACATTTGACAAGATCAATAACAAATGGAAGTATTCATTGTTAGTCCCATAGCCTAGATTTTGATAAACATATGACAAGTACGTGGAGTCGTGATGATCTATTTTTCGGAAAGATCATCATTCATGGTAAACGTTAGGATGGTGTGAGCATGATCGAGATCAAACGTAGCGCGTATACGCCGCCTTACTCTGGCTGCACAATGCACTAAGACCTCTAGGATGACCAGTGCTATGAGTGCGCGATCTAACAAGGTGCTGCTGCGGACAGATCTTCCGCAGAACACGACGTCATATCTAAAGGAAGTGCTATGACACCATTAAAAAACAGCGATGTGATCAATAAATATGATAGTTATCCCAGTGATATAAGAGTAAGACTTTTGGAGCTACGAGAACTTATATATGAAGTAGCAAACGATGAAGAGAGCATAGGTGCTATTGAAGAGACATTAAAATGGAATGAACCAAGCTATATAAGTAAGAATGGAAGCACATTGAGAATTGATTGGAAAAGATCAAAACCAAATCAATATTCGATGTATTTTAATTGTAAGACTAGATTAGTCGAGACATTCAGAGAACTTTTAAGTGATAGATTTCAATTTGAAGGAAATCGAGAGATCGTTTTTCAAAAAAGATACTATATTTGATAAAGAAGCTTTAAAATACTGTATCTTATTATCATTGACTTACCATGATAGAAAACATCTACTTATGTTAGATGAGTAAAAATAGAACAAGTAGTAGGGGGAGACAGATGAGAGAATCCTTTAAAAGTAAGATCATTGAAGTCTGTAATAAAAAGATCGAAGCCAAAGGCTCAGATGTAGGACTATCGTTTTATGCATTTTTTGCGAACAAAAATGGTGATCCAGAACTGCTGATGGAAGTTGCAGAATGGTGGATCTTGACAAACAAGCTAGACCACTTTGAAAAAGCTATGAAGATCAAAAAAATGGTTGAGTGAGATCAAACATAACAAGACTTTGCAAGATATAGTCGATTCTGTGGATGCAGTTATTTTTCAAACTAAACTTTAGTGCTAGAAGGAGATCATCGTGTTTACAAATAAGAAAGCACTTCTATTAGACATGAATAACACCTTCATGTTTGGAGAAGATAGATTTGATGAAAATGAAGACTTCTTTATGTATTACAATAGTATTGGTGGAAAACTGCCTAAAGATGACCTAGACCGTATTATTAGGTCGACCTATCAATACCTTGATGAAAGATATACAGATGAAAGATATAGGCATGCTTTTCCCTCGGTAGAGGAAGCAATGGCAAATACTCTAGATAGGGAGTTGTCTGCGGAAGAAAAAGAAAAGATCATTAATACTTTTGCTTTTCATGAACTTGGTCATATCCCGAAAGAATTTGTTGAAGTACTACATAGACTAAAAAAACGTTTTATCCTATCTGTTGTTATCGATATCTGGTCGCCAAAAGATGTTTGGCTTGAAATATTTAAAAAAACAGGGATAAGTGAATTGTTCTCTGCGGCTTCGTTTTCCTCAGATCACGGGATGGTCAAGCCATCACCCAGACCGTTTGAACTGGTTGTCCATAGATTGGACTTGACTAAGGAAGAGTGTTTGATCGTAGGTGATTGTGTAAGAAGGGACCTTGGAGGGGCTATAGCTGCTAGGATCGATTGTATCTTGGTCGGTGGAGCTGAAGACTCAAAAGCAATCGACTACTATCCAACTCTTTTAGAGTTTTGTGATGATCTTGCCTTTTAGATCTTTTTGTTAAATGACAAGACTCTTCTACAGTCGTGGATAATACTATCTTATGATATTAAGGCTATTTGGTATAAAGTATCTACTAATAAATAGGTATAAGAAGGAATGAGATGAACGTACATGAAAAGATCGATTATATTGAACTGCCTGCAAAAGATCTAGACGCGGTAAAAGAGTTTTTCAGAGCTGCCTTTGGTTGGAAGTTCACTGATTTTGGACCTGATTATACAGCCTTTAGTGATGAAGGTCTTGATGGCGGGTTTTATAGATCAGACTTGATCTCATCAACAAAGAATGGTAGTGCTTTAGTCGTCTTCTATAGTAACGATCTGGAAAAGACATTATCAAAGATCGAAGATGCTGATGGCAAGATCATAAAACAGATATTTGAGTTCCCCGGCGGAAGAAGAGCACATTTTTCAGATCCAAATGGAAATGAGTATGCGGTATGGTCTGATATTAGTGAAAAGAGCTAGGGTCGGTCAGACGGCATTTTACATGAAGTGGCGTCTATCGATGAAAAAGTACAACAAAGCTAGCCATAGGGAGTTCCACCCTACGTGTTGCAGTCCCTGTTAGCAGCGTTAATAGACAAGGTATACATAATGAATTTTGAAGAAATACCTGAAGAAGAGCTGATCAAAATAGCCAATTCGATGATGGATGATCTGATGGATGCATCTACTTCTATTGATTATGAACGTCATGTGCAAGACTTTACGGACAGATTGAAAAAGATCGTGACAAAAGAACATCTAAATGATGTTTGTGAAAAATACCAGAAGGAAAAAGGGTATTTTGCAGAAAGAGAGCTGATCTCTGTTCTGCGTAGACCGACTTCTGCGATCGTCATTTGGAGGCAAAGGTTTACAAAGGTAAGTGGAGAGTATTTAGCCGAAATGTTAATAGTCCATAAAGATGGCAGATTTTTAGTCGATCATGCTTGGGTGATATAAATGCTAACAGCCTCATTTGACGAGCCGATGAAGATGGGATAAGGGTGGGGTATGGATAAGCCTGGATCTACAGAGATTCTGCATCAACATCAAGCTAGGACAGGTGGATCTGTCTCCTCGATACTCTTAGACATAAAACATAGAAACGGTATTATCATCCTTTCGCATCAAACTTCACTTTATGATGATGAGCCTAATGATATTGGTTCATTATCTATGGCACTGATGTATTGACATGATAGGAGTGCCGTATGATAAAAGTCATCATCGATGTGTTCTGCGTAAGTAATCAGATAGGCAGCCTATAAAGAGTCTACCTCCCCACTAAGTGTCACCAGCCCGCTTTTCCTGAGATAAAAGCATAAGTATCGTCAAGATGACGATACTCTGTAGAACTTGCCGATCTAATGCCATATCAAGCCAAAGAGTCAGGACGGAACAGTGCATTATACATAGCTGAAATATCGTGACCGCAATAATGTTACTTATCGTTTACAAAGCGTTACATGCCTATTAACAATACTTGGTACAATCTATTAATAACTTCATAAAAGGACATGTCATGAACGTCAGTTCGGTAAGTCTAAATCAGGTGATGCAGACGAGCTCATCACAATCAAACAGTGCTGCACTTACTGCCGCACAGAAGTCACTCATCGAAGAGACTTTGGCAGAGTATGATGTCGACAACCTCTCCAAAAGTGATGCTCAAGAGATCGTAAAGTCTTTTGAAGAAGCAGGGATCCAACCTTCTGCTGCCTTAGAAAGTGCGATGTCTACAGCGGGCTTTGATGCTAAAGAGGTCGGCACGATGGCTGCTGTCGGTCCGCAGGGCGGCGGAGGTGGAAGACCAATGGGACCACCACCGCCGGCTTCAGAAGAGGAGCTCTCAGCCATTGAAGAACTACTGGAGAGTCTTCTTAGTATAGAAGAGGATGAAGAGAGTGAGAGTACTACGACCTCCTCTTCAGTCTCTTCATTTGAAAATATTCTGGACTATACCTACAAAGTCGTTAATCTTAAAGAGGATGCCAAAGCAGAAGTGATGGATATTCTCAACAAGTACAATTCAGAAGATAACATACATTCTCAAGAAGAGACTCAGGCCTACATCGTCAACTCTCTGAGTCAGATATTTAATGAACCGGATAACTTCAACTCATTTTCGTTTTATGCATAAGTAAAGAACTTTATATAGCAATATTCTTTAGAAGCATAAGATGAGCGTAGAGACTGTCAATGCAAAACAATTAAAATAGGAGAAAGAATGAGCAAGACATCCAGGACCGTACTTTATTTACTACTGATGGCTTCACTGCTGATGTTTAGTGGATGTGGAGACAGTGACTCTTCTACCGAGGAAGATACAAATACCAGCACTGAGACCAATACGACCATAACCGATACGGATTTTGAGACGACTGATTGGACAGAGGCGACACATAGTAAAGGTGCGGATCCAGACTTTGATGAGGTCTTTGATGACACGCAGGTGAAGCGTTTTGACTTTGTGGTCACTTCTGAGCGTTGGCAGAGTATGTTAGATGATATGACTGAGACGTACGGTACATTTGGTGGAGATGCTGCTTCTGGACCTGGTGCCGGCGGTCCGGGTGCTGTTGGTGGTCCTGGTGATACTGCTGGCGGTCCAGGAGGTGCTGCTGAAGGTACTCTCGATGGTGTCGCTCCAGCTGCTGAAGAGACTGTTTTAGTCGATAGTGATGAAGACCCTATCTTTGTACCGGCAGACATCTACTACGATGGCATACAGTGGTATCGTGTGGGGATACGCTTCAAGGGTAACTCAAGTTTACAGACTAGCTGGGAAAATGGTATATTGAAACTCTCTTTCAAGTTGGACTTTGATGAGTTTGAAGACGATTACCCGCAGATAGACAACCAGCGTTTTTACGGGTTCAAAAAGTTTAGTCTGAAGAACAATTTTGATGACAGCTCATTTTTACGAGAAAAAGTCGCCGCTGATGTCTTCAAAGATGCTGGTCTTGCTGTGTCGCATACCGCCTTTTATGCACTCTACATCGACCATGGTGAAGGACCGGAGTATTTCGGACTCTATACCCTTGTTGAAGAGGTAGATGGTACAGTGCTTGATACCCAGTTTTCAGAAGATGATGGCAATCTCTATAAACCAGAAGATGGTAGTGCTGACTTTGTCGAAAACACTTTTGATGCCGATGACTTTACTAAAAAGACCAATGAGGATGATGAGGACTGGTCAGATATTGAGTCTCTTTTTGCAGCCTTACATGATGGCAACCGCACTACTGATGCGCTCACATGGAGAGAAGAGCTTGAAACTGTTTTTGATGTGGACCAATATCTGAAATATCTTGCGGTCAATGGTATCATCCAAAACTGGGATTCTTATGGACTGATGACGCACAACTACTACTTGTATAACAACCCTGACAATGGTAAATTGACATGGATCCCCTGGGATCACAATGAAGCACTGGAAGAGGGGAAGAGGACTGGTGCATTAGCTCTGGACTTTTCAGATCTTGATGATGCCAGCTGGCCGTTGATCGCTAAGATCTATGAAGATACGGAGTACAAAGTACAATACGATCTCTATCTTCAAGAGGTGATCGATGGCGCTTTTTCGACGGCGACTATGCAGGATAAGTATGATACCTATTCGAATCTGATAGAAGAGTATGCGACATCAGAGAGAAGCGGTTATAGTTTCTTGAACAGTAGCAGTGACTTCACTGATGCTATCACTGAGTTAAAGGCACATGCCAGCGATCGTGCGACAGCCGTCGCAGACTATCTGGAATAAAAGACTACTACTATCAAGAGATCTGCTTCATCAGATCTCTTGCGCTTTCTTGCATCTTCTGTTACTTTTCATTTAAATAATGTTACGTAAGTGTTTGCATGGCTTGGTATGATATTCCTATACAATATAAGGAGTCCATATGTCATTCAAGACCTCGTCCCTGTTCTCAGTGGCACTGGCATCACTAATGCTAAGCGGCTGCGGTGATTCAAGTAGTAGTCCATCTGATAGCAATGATACTGTGTCGAGTACGTTCCTTCTTCCCGATACCAACCAGGAAAACTGTTACGACAGCAGCGGTGAGCAGATCACATGCAGCGGCACGGGACAAGATGGCGACTATATCATCAACGCTCCGACCTATACGGATAACGGCGACAGTACCGTCACGGATGATATCACCGGTGTGATGTGGCAGCAAAGTGCAGACACCAGCGGCGATGGCGTCGTCGATGTCGATGATAAGTACAGCCAAAGCGGTGCTGAAGCGTATTGTCAAAGTCTGGAACTCGCCGGGTACAGTGACTGGGAACTTCCAGATATTAAGACCATGTACTCACTCATCGACTTTACCGGAGAGGATGTCAGTGGTTGGGAAGGCAGCGATACCTCAGAGTTAGATCCGTTTATCAACGACGATATTTTTGGATACGGCTATGGTGATACCGATGCAGAGGAACGTGTCATCGACGCCCAGTGGGCAACGACGTCACTCTACGTAGCCGATGAAAGTATGATGTTTGGTGTGAACCTTGCCGATGGACGCATAAAAGGTTATGGGGTGAACCTAATGGGAAGCGATAAACTCTTTTATGTTCAATGTAAACGTAATAGTGGAAGTTATGGTCTCAATGACTATCGTGACAATGGTGACAACACGGTAACAGATAACGCAACAGGCTTCATGTGGCAGCAAGACGATAATGGTGAAGGGGTCAACTGGGACAGTGCCCTTGGCTATTGTGAGGACCTTTCCTTAGGTGACTATACTGACTGGCGACTGCCAAATGCCAAAGAGCTGCAAAGCATCGTTGACTATACCGAGTCACCGGATACTACAGGGTTTGCCGCACTTGATAGTGACTACTTCAACGCGACTCAGATACTCAATGAAGCTGGAGAAGAGGACTATGGGTATTATTGGACGTCAACGACGCACAAAAATATGATGAACGGTGCCTCAGGCGTTTATATCAGCTTTGGTCGTGCA
Source organism: Sulfurimonadaceae bacterium (assembly GCA_016744575.1). GTDB lineage: Bacteria > Campylobacterota > Campylobacteria > Campylobacterales > Sulfurimonadaceae > BB26. The sequence goes on from JADGEC010000024.1 coordinate 16,418, forward strand.
CTGGGTTATATGACCGATGTGACAACAAGAGTCTCTTCATGGTTAGATGTTCACGGAGCGGGTGCACAACGTAGTGATCCGAAAGATCTTGATATCGATCGTCTAGATGCTTCCTATACGATCGTCACTGATGCTAACGGTGATCAGGCAGTCACACATGGACCACAGGGTGATATCATCCGTGGAGACAACTATGTACGTTGTGTGAGGGATGTTGACTAAGTATTTTCAGCTACGTGCAATGGGTCCTTATACTTTCAGGCCGCGAGTCTCATCAAATCCAAGCATGATGTTCATGTTCTGGACGGCTGCACCGGAGGCCCCTTTTCCAAGGTTATCTAGACGGGAGATCACAAGCAGGTAGTTTTCGTTCTCATAGACAGAGATCTCGATACGGTTTGTATTGTTACATCGCATCGCATCCAGGAATCCGCTATCGAGATAATCCTCATCTTCCTTGCGGACTATGTGGACAAAGGGCTCATCTTCGTAGTAGGCGGCATACATCTCAAGCAGTGTCTTTCTATCTACTTTCTTGAGTAACTCATCTTTGATGAGATAAGACATCACTAACATACCCTGATTGAAATCACCTACACTCGGAGTAAAGAATGGAGCATCATCAAGCCCTAACACATACTTCATCTCCGGCAGGTGCTTATGGTCAAGTCCGAGTCCATAGGGTCGTTGGCTTTTAAACTTCTCACTGTTCTGCGGAGCCTCATACAGGTCTATCATCCCTTTCCCGCCGCCGCTATAGCCGGTGATGGAGTGACAGATGAGCTTCTGCTCTTTAGCGATGATGTCGTTCTTTAGTAAAGGGTTTATTGCCATGATAAATCCGGAGGCATGACAACCGGGGACACAGACTCTTTTACTCTCTTGTATCTTGCTGCGCTGCAAGGGGTCCAGCTCCGGTATGCCATAGACCCACTCGAGATCTGTCCTGTGTGCGGTACTCGCATCGATGACTTTGGTGCTCTCATCAGTTATCAGTGCCACTGACTCTCTTGACGCAGCGTCTGGCAGACAGAGGAAGACAAGGTCTGCTTCATTAAGCAGTCTCTCTCTGACATTCAGCTCTTTTTTCTCATCTTCCGCGATCGATAGTATCTCGATATCATCCCTGCCATGAAGCATCTCATGGATCTTCAGCCCGGTCGTACCAAACTGACCATCTACAAATATTTTAGGTCTCATATGTTTTCCTCGTTCTCTTTGGGCGAATCATACACTATAATCCGAAAGAGAGCAATTTTGGAAAAGCTTATTTCTCATTAGTCCTTTATACTTTTTTCAGAAGATCAAAGGAGATGAATATAATATCATACTGTTTTGAGTTATGGATATGATCATATACTGGAGATATGAGATGATAGGCAGAATAATACTCTGTATGTTGTCGTTTTTAGCAATTACATCTTCAGAAGGACAATATGTGATCGATGAAGTCAGTTCCAACCTCTACTATCAAGTGACTGTTTATCTTGATCGCGACAGTGACCACCTTGAATATATGGGTAACTGTCGGATCGTTTTATATGAGCTCTTTAGCAAGCATGGCAAACTTGACTTTGATGACTCTCAATATCTCTGATAGTCTCAATGTGTCTGGCAAGTCCGAAATGCTCAAAACAGAGGTGGAGTGAGTCAGAACATCCCTATGTCTATTGTTTTGCCTTGACTGTTTTTATGATCGCTTTAGCAAGCTCTTTACTTGATTGTGGGTTTTGTCCGGTGATAAGGTTTCCATCGACAATGACATGATCTGACCAGTCGGCTTGACTGACAAATAGAGCACCTTGTTCTTTGAGCTTGCTTTCGAGCAGGAACGGCATCTTTTCCGTCATCCCGGCTGCACGTTCTTCACTGTTAGTAAAGCTGGTCATCTTTTTCCCATCTACAAGATATTTTCCATTTTTAAGCTTGACGTCTACCAAGCTGACAGGTCCATGACAGACTGCTGAGACGATCTTGTCCTCATCTGCGAACTCCCCTAAGACTTTTTTGACACTCTTGTCATCTGCAAGATCGAACATAGTCCCATGACCGCCTGGCATATAGACTGCAGCATAGTCATCTATCTTTATATCGTTCAGTGAGATCGATGTCTTGAGTGCTGTTTGTGCGTCATCCCATTCTGCTCTCTTTACGTCGAGACTCCTTGGGTCGATTGGTACCTGACCACCATGGATGGTCGCTACCGTGATATCAAATCCCTCTTTTTTAAACATGCTATAGGGTACGGCAAACTCTTCCAGCCAGACCCCTGTCTGCTCCCCGTTTTTCATGTGTGTTGCGCCTGTGACTATTATAAGGACGGCTATTATTGTCTCCATCTTTTTACCTTTTTTAAGATTTCACAAGATCTTGTATCGTTGTCCGGACAGTGAGATTATATAGAAGTTTTAAGTATAATGAAAATTATATATTTGATAAATAGGTATAAATATTATTATGATAAACCTTGAACTCTACCGTACTTTCATCGCTATCTATCGTGAGGGTACTATCTCAAAAGCTGCGATATCCATCGATGTGACACAACCTGCAGCCAGTCAGCAACTGGCTATGCTGGAGAAGAGACTTGAGATAAGACTTTTTGAACGGACCCCCAGGAAGATGATGCCGACTGATGCCGGGCATGAGCTTTACACAAAGATCTCGGACTCCTTTGACTGGATAGAGCAGGTGAGTCAGGACTTTATCCTTGATGATCATAAACAGACACTTTTTGTCATCGGGGTCCCTTTGGAATTTTATCAAGAGAGACTTATCCACAAGCTCAAGGCATTGACGTTTCGCTGTCATTTCGTCTTTGGGACAACAGTAGAACTATCAAAGTCCTTGGAAGAGAGACAGATAGATGCGATGATCTCCACGCAAAAGAGCACGGTTCCAGTTACCATGCAGCATGAGATCTTCACAGAACACTTTTGGCTTGTCGCACCGAAGGAGATGGTAGTGCCTAAAGAGTACAGTAGAAGCTGGCTTATTCAACAAAAGTGGATAAGTTACGATGCAAGACTCTCTATAATACGAAGGTACTTTCAGATGATCTATGACATAAGACCTGCCATCTCACCAATACTGATCACTCCAGATCTGCACGCGATCCTTAAAGGAGTGGAAGCAGGGGTCGCGATGAGTGTCTTGCCAGATTATATCTGCAAAAAGTCTGTTGATGAAGGGAAGATCGCTTTAGTGCATAAGCCAGAAGTCCCTATCTCCAACACTCTCTATTTTGTCTATAAAAGTCAGCGTAAAGATAGTGTGCTGGTCAGACAGTTTTTAGCACTTTTTTCTGAATGATCAATCATATTAGTCTCCCTACTGATTCTCTTTTATCCTTCTGGAGGAGAGCATCTTATAAAGTGAGATCAGACCGTAGGGTTAGATAAGAGTGACAACACTTAATAGTAAATAGTTCCTCTCTTTTGTCATCTGGATCCCTTCGATAAAAGCTATCCGAAAGTATAGTTAGCAAGCAGGTCTAAGTCATCAACCTGAGTCCACAGTATGTCTCTTTTAGCCGGATCGTCGTCCTGTTTATAGTCTTACCGAGATCACTCTACTTTTGACATCTGCTCCACCTTCATGCCCACTAAAGCACCATCCGTCATTTTCATAAAAGCTTTTATATGGTCAGAATCCAGGTTCTTTTTCCATAATGCCTTATCTTCCCAGTTTTCAAAGAACAAAAAGATCTCAGGTCGTTCATTGTCCTGGTGCAGATCGTACTGTATACATCCGTTTGCTTGGCGGGTCGGCTCGATCAGCTTTAGCAACTCAGATCTTACCAGTTCTATCTTTCCTCTTTTGGCTTCGATGTGCGCTACGATCGTCAATGTCTCTGATGCATGTATCAAAGTCAAAGTTCCCAAGAGGAGTGATGTCACTATCTTTTTCATACTCTTTTCCTTTGTATTGGTCTTTGTTATTATGTCAGGAGAGAGAAGAGTCAACTACTCCAAAAGTGTCAAAAATAGTGTTTTTAGATCAGATGCGCTCTTGCTGCATCACTTTAGGTGTTTTTGTATAGATGCTCTTATACGCTTTGATGAAATGCGAGACATTGGTATAACCGACATTCGAAGCAGTCTCCGTGACACTAAGCCCTTCATCTAAAAGCTCTTTAGCTCTGTGCATCTTTTTTTCTATCAGCCACTGTCTGGGTGTCATGGCATACTTCTTTTTAAATACTCGATTAAACGTTGAGAGACTTCGCCCACTCAGCTTGGCAAAGTCAGCTATACTCAGTCCCTTATCGTAATGCTCCAGCATCATCCGCTCGATGTCCCTTTTTTGCTTACCTTGTTCAGATGCTGTCAAGGTCTGTTTGAATCGATCATCGATGACCAGATGCAGGAACTCCAGGAGTTTTACTTCCAATAGAGCACTGTTATGTACATCATCAAAGTCCATCTGTCGTATGTTTTGTATATAGTTGTTGACGTTCGTATTAGTCGGAAGGCTGCATATTGTATTTTTTATCGAGATATCACCATAGTCCTCTTCTAAAAACCTTAAAGCGATATCATGGTCAAAAAAGAGTAAGAACACCTCCAACTTCCCTTTATGCGCGATATAATCAGAGATAAGATAGCTATCCCGGGGCATGAACAGCATCTCGGTGTCGGTCACATTCACTTCATCACCATCGTAGGTATTGACCCTGACCTTTCCATGGATGACGTAGAGTATGCAGTGAGAGACGAACAGCTTTTCAGTATCTATCAGGTCTTGTCTCAATTGTTTGTACAGGATGCAATTCTCATGAGAAGAGAGTATCTCATCGATATTGTCTACACCATATAGATCCCTGGGAAGTATATTAAAGCTCATCTTGTTCTTTGATGGTGGAGAGATAGACCCCATTAGGGAGAAGGGCACCCAGATCGTAGAACAGTACTGTCTCTCCCCAACTCTGTTTAGCATTGACTCTTTCGAGTCTAGAGATGATCTGAGATGGCACGACTGGTGATTGGAAGAATGTTCTTTTACTTTTTGTATCTATTATGATCTCCTATATGATATCGGGAAAGTTCTTTATCATCTTAGCATATGTGGAAGATATAGGCATCATCTTTTATAGCTTAACGATTTCATATTGTATTGTCATCCTACCCTTGTTCACTAAAAGATGGATATCTTTGACCCTTCGTGATCATTGCCATGATAGAAGCACATCGACTCAGTCTTTCCAGCCCGTTTATGACCAAGTGATCTGTTAGATTTAACAGCATCAATCATTCTCTGCGTACTGCAGTAGTGTTTCCGCAACTGCTAAAGATCATTGATATTGCCGCGTCTGAGGAGTCCAGTAAAGAGGAGCGTGAGAAGATCTGGGCGAACATCGGAATGCTGGTCGGCGGAGTGACCTTGGCAAGAGCCGTTAATGATAATGTGGTAGCTGATTAGATAGCCAAAGCGGTCGAAGTCCGCATCGTCCATCTCTTCAACTGATCGATCCCCTCATGTGATCTCTAACAACGCTTCTATCACATCATCAGTCAAACGATATTTGATCACTTTTGCAGGCCTTCCTCCGACTATGCTGTCAGCAGGCACCAGATAGGTCATAGTCAGCTATTGGAATACAGGGCTTTTAGAAAGGCCCCTAAATACGCCATATTTCCTTTCTGGACGAATATAAAGTCATAGCGTTATAGTTGGTTTTTATATAAGTATACAAGTAGTCTGAAGTATGGTTAGACAGTCGGCTCGTAAATAGGTCTCTACTACTGATCAGATAGAGAACTGATTACAAATAAATATATATTATGATTCTTTATCACAAAAATGAGAGATAATAATATGTTTTCTTTACTTCGAATGAATATTAGTGCCTTGGTAGTCGCGATCACCCTGCCCATCATCATCGTCTCGATAAGTGTGGGTTACTTTATTTTAGATCGTTCCCTTTATGAAAAAAGTGAGATCTTAAGACATGATGCCTTTATCATCTCACAGTTGATCTCCGATGTCGCGCAGTTCGATAGTCAGTACAGCAAAGAGCCAGCGTTTGATAATGATGCGTTCAAAGCGACGCTCGCACAGGTCCAGAGTAGTCTTAATGCCAGTGGCATCAACGGACTTTCATTCGAATACCTTGTCGGGACGCGTATAGATGAGGAAATCGTCTTTGAGGCTTTCTCAATGGAACAGCCACCATCAGTACCATGGGATGAGAAGGCGCTGGCTGTCCCGATGAGGAAGGCTATCATGGGTGAAGCCGGAGTGATAATCGACGGTGATTATATTGGAAAAAAGGTCTTTGCGGCATATCATCCCATCCCCCATACGCCATGGGGATTAGTCATAAAACAGCCTTATGATATTCATATCCTGCCATTCAAGCAGGCTATCTTGATCAATGTGATCATTACTTTATTACTGATAATCTTTATCTATAAGGTACTTCGTTTTTATCAGCATCGTACGGACACACTGCTAAAAAACAGTGAGACCAGATTTCAACAGCTGATCGAAAGCGGTGACAACTGGGTATGGGAAGTAGATAAAGAGGGAGTCTATACTTATTCGAGTCCACAGGTATGGACACTGCTCGGCTATAGACCAGATGAGATCGTGGGAAAGACTCCTTTTGAGTTTATGGACGAGCAAGAGGCGCAGAGGCTCTCTGCGATCTTTGCAGAGGCTGTTGCAGATCGTACTAAGATAACAGATCTGGTAAACATCAATCGGCATAAGAACGGTGATGAGGTCTATCTTCTGACAGGTGGATCACCATTTTTCAATGAAAAAGGTGAACTCTTTGGTTATCGCGGGATGGATAAAGACATCACACAGAGCATACTTGATAAGAAGCAGCTTGAAGAGCATAAGAGGCGATTGGAAGCCAGTGAGAAGAGACTACAGAAACTATTTGACCTTCAAAAGAACATCGTCATCTTATCAGATGGAGAGGACATCTCTATGGCAAATCAGGCTATGTATACCTTTTTTGGTGTAGAGCGACTGGATGACTTTACCGAGCACTATACGAGTATCAGTGAACGATTTATTGAAACGGAAGGCTACTTTGATGTAAAGAAAGTGCCTGAAGGGAGCACCTGGGTGGAAGCTATCTTACCGCTTTTTGGTGATAAAAGAGTCGTAGTCATGTATGATGCTGATAACAGGTCTCACATCTTTAATGTCTCACTTAGCAAGTTTGATGAAGATCTCTACATCATCTCTTTTACCGATATCAGTGCCACGATGACCGAGAAGATCGCCCTGAGCCGCAAAGCGACACATGATCAGCTGACCGGTCTGTTAAATAGAGAGTTTTTGCATGCAAACTATCAGAATATCTTAGAGAACATAGGTGTGGGAAAAGCGTTGGGACTGCTCATCTTTGATATCGATCACTTCAAAAAGATCAATGATACTTACGGACATAATACGGGTGATGAAGTCCTGAAAGAGGTCGCTGAGATCGTAGCGACCTCTATCCGAAAAGAGGATTTCCTTATCAGATGGGGTGGCGAAGAGTTTATCGTGCTTGCAGAGACCGCCTCCGCTCGTTCTCTGAGCAGAGTGGCGCAACACCTGCGACAGAAGATCGAACACCATGACTTTCCAATAGTCGAAAATCTGACGTGTAGTTTCGGTACGACTATCCACATAGAAGATGAGGATGTCACTAAGACCATAGAAAGAGCAGATAAAGCACTCTATTTGGCTAAGAACAGTGGCCGGAATCGAGTGGAAGCGTTATAGGTATACTATTAGTCAGAAGTGGGGAAGATGGATCGTTTTTACTCGTTAGCTAAACAGGCCGTTCTCCAACTCCAGCAGCTTCTTCTTAACCGTCAATCCACCGGCATAACCTGTCAAAGAACCATCAGAGCCAATGATGCGATGACACGGGATGATGATAGCGATGGCATTGGCACCATTGGCTGAAGCCACGGCGCGCACAGCTTTTTCATTACCGATCTTTTTTGCCAGTTGCAAGTAAGAGAGACTTGTCCCATGAGGTGTCTCTATTAGTCCCTGCCAGACAGACTTTTGAAACTCGGTACCTACCATAAGCAGAGGGATGTCAAACACTTTTCGCTCAAGAGAAAAGTACTCGTCCAGCTCTCTCTTGGTCTCTTCTATGACTTGACTACTCTCTTCGACATACTCTGCATCCAGCCCTTTTTTTAGTCTGTCGTCGATGCTTTTTCGCATCTTCCGGTAACGCCAATCCGCCATGCATAGCCTGTTGTCGTAAGAGCCTAATATCAATTCGCCGACTGGTGTTTTAAAGTACTGGATGCTGATCTTCTCCATGCTGTCTCTCTTTCAAAGTCGTTTTTTGTAGATCTCTTTTGTAGTCTACTCAAAATCTATAGCCTGATCCATAAATATTGCAGAGTAGATGGATCATATATCCTTGGTGACAACGATGGGTTCACACTATGCGAAAGTGTAACATCCATGACAGACACATCTGATGCTCTACGCCATAATGGTAAAAGTCGTCCTTTGAAGCAGTAAACGAGAAGAGGGCTTTCAGAAAAAAAGATGAGGAGTCTATGATGAAAAGAAGATCCTTGAAAATAGAGATGATGAGTCTGATCTTGTCAGTGTTGCTTGGAGTCACCATACTCGAAGCCAAAGAAGCTGCAATCGATTGGCAGGAGTGGTCACCGGAAGCCTTTGCCAAAGCGAAGCAGTTAGATCGACCGGTATTTATTAATGTAGGTCATGAAGGATGCATCGCCTGCCGCTGGATGAAAGAGAGTACCTTCTCTGAGCCGGCCATCATCAAAACAATAAATGAGAACTTTGTCGCCATACAGGTAGATAGCGAGATGCGGCCGGACATAGGTGAACGCTACTCAGACTGGGCCTGGCCGGCGTTAGTCTTTAACAGCCCTGATGGTACGCAGGTCCTGGCTATTCGAGGTAACCGCAGGCCGGATACTTTTGGAGAGATATTGGAGAAGATCATCGAAGGTCATGAGGCTGGTACTCTTCAGGCAGATGGACTGGCACCCTACGCCGCTCCTGAAAAAGTGAGAGAGTCGCCTATGAAAGAGATCCGTGACCAGGTGCGTGCCCAGCTTGATAACAGTTACGATACCAGTCACGCGGCTTGGGGTGAGACCAAGATCATAGAGGATCCGGCACGGCTGCTGCACTATGCGATGCGTTCACTAATAGAAGGCGATGCGTTGGCAGAGCAGCGGTTTTTCGAGAGTGTCGACTGGTTTTTGGGACATATCGACAAGGTCTGGGGCGGTCTCTTTTATGAGTCGAGTGATGATGGTAAGATATTTGTCTTTGAGAAACGTTTAGAGTCACAAGCGGCAGGTCTACAGCTTTTCTCTACTGCTTACCAACTCACAGGGGAGCAGCGTTACGCCGATGCAGTCTATGCGATACATCGTTATCTAAATGCTCTTATGCGCTCGCAAACAGGGCTCTATTTCGCCAATCAACAGATAAATCTGGAAAGCTTACCTGATGAGATGAGCTTTAAAGCGTACTATGATCTGGGTGACGAAGCCCGCCGTTCTATCGGCATCCCAAGTATTGACCGCAGTCTCTATACGGACCTTAATGCGCGTATCGTCTCAGGACTGGTCCGTGCCTACGAAGTGACAGGGAAAGAGGCCTATTTGAGATCGGCATTGAACACGGCAGAGGCGCTTATCACTACTCGAAAGACAAAGAACAACAGTTTTGTCCAGTTTAAAGCGAACAGTGAGTTTCGACAAGAAGAGCGCATCCATACGGTCTTGAGCAGTGATGCGATCTTTCTTCGTCCGCATGCTTATCTTGGACAGGCATTTAGTGATCTCTACCGTGCTACCGCAGATGAGAAGTGGCAAAAAGAGGCAAAGAACATAGCCAGCGTACTTCTTGAACTGCATGACAATAGGCTGGGTGGTTTCTTTGGGACAACAGATCAGATGATCCCCCGTAAACCTCTGGAAGACAATGCAGTGGCTTCATACTTTTTATATCAGTTGGGTGTATTGACTAAAAACAAGAGCTATAAGAGCGCCGCTGAAAAGGCGATCAAAGCGACAGCGAGAGAAGATATAGTCAGGCGGGAAGGGCAGATAACGGGCAGACTGGCACTGGCATCGGAGCTGTTGACAGAAGAGTACATCGAGTTTTCCATAGTTGGTGATCCCAATGAGAAGGCGGCTCGTGAACTTTACGGGGCTGCAGAAAAGGTCTATGTACCGCATAAGGTCCTGCACTATGAAGCAGTAGGCAGGTACCCCGGGCTAGACCGCCCGGCACTCTACATCTGCACAAGCCAGACCTGTTCATTGGCGATCACAGAAGCTCAGGATGTGGGCACTGAGGTCAACAGATATTACAGCGCAAGAGCGACTGAGAAATAGGAGTCCAAGATGGCATCGTTAGCTTATACCAACCCTCGCTAAGGGGTGCTACTTTAAACGAGCATAGTGTGTTAGAGTGTGAGGCAGGAGTCGGCAGGAGCTACTGGTAGCTTCAAGGACTTCTAACGAAGCAATATGACACACTATGTTCGCCCTTCGGGTAAAAGATAAGCCATCATCTACTTCGTTAGGCCTTATTGGATTAACCAGTTAGTCTGCGCCCAAGCGAAGCGACAAAGTGCTCCTGGGGTGCAAAGACCTGCCTTGTAGCTAATAGCTTTTCTCTTATTTAAAGTAGTACCCCTTAGCGGGGGTTGGTATAAAGTATTGACAGAGAAAAACATAAAGTTTATCGAGGTGCAGAGGCTTTTCTATCTGGCCAGTGTCTCAGACAAAGAGGTGAACCTCTCACCAAAAGGACATGACTCACTGCGGGTGCTGGATGAGAGCACACTGCTGTTTATGAACTACTCGGGCAGCGGCAACCGGACGTACCGCGACGCGGTCAATGATGGTGAGTTCACCATGGTCTTTAATGCTTTTGAAGGCAAACCGAAAATAGTCCGACTCTTCTGTAAAGCAGGCATCGTCCATAAAGAAGATGAAGCGTTTGAGAAGTATCTGGCTATGTTTGGCGAAAATCCTTCTCTGGTGCGCAATCTCTTTATCTTTCACATCTATGCGGTAGAGATCAGCTGTGGTTATACTGTTCCGGAGATGGCGATCAAAGCGGAGCGGACTTATCTGCATGATTGGATGACTGACTATGTTGAGAAAGGCAGACTCGAAGCCTATAACATCAAGAACTTCACACCACCAGACTTACGAGCATATAGATAATATCAACCCTCGGTAAGGAGTAGTATCCCTTAACGAGAATTGGTATAACAAGAAGGATTAGGTTACTATTTGCAGATGAGATTAGAAGACTTTTATTTTTATTCACTACTGTCAGATGAGGGAAAGGCCCTGCTTAAAGAGAACCTCAGGCCCTTTAGTATGCAAGAACAGGGCATACTCTACTACGCGGGTGATGTCTGTGAAGATATTTTGATCATCGAGTCCGGTTCGGTGCGGGTCTTTGTGCAGGGTGACGGGGATGTGACCTATACCCTCTACGCTCTGGGAGCTGATGAACCATGCATCGTAAACACCTTTTCGACCATCTTTTCCAGTGCTGCGGTCGCCAATGCCGAGGTAGAGAGTGATTTGAACGGCTGGCTGCTCAACAAGAAGATACTACTGCGGCTGCTGGCAGACGAACCAGAGTACAGCGCCTACCTTTATGCGACTATCTCCAAGAACTTCTCTGCACTGGTGGGCACCATAGAAGACATCAAGTTCACCTCCGTAAAAGAGCGGCTTGAGAAGTGGTTGTTCTCGCAGCCTACGACGCATATCAAAGTCACGCATGAGAAGATAGGCCAGCACCTCGGAAGCGCACGACCCGTGATAAGCAGGCTGCTTAAGAGCATAGAAGATGAGGGTAAGATCGAGCTGCAGCACGGAGGCATCAAGGTCTTATAAGTGATATTCTCCTTCTTATGTCAAAGAGTATCTGACTCAGTGGAAGGAGAGTCTCCTTCAATCATCGGTAAGATGACAGTAAAGCAAGCCCCTCCATCTCTGTTCTCCCAAGTGAGTCTCCCTTTGAGATGTTTCTCTATGATGACCTTTGACATGTAGATACCCAGTCCTGTTCCACTCTTAGCTTTTGATGAGACATAAGGCTCACCAAGGCGGTGCAGGACTATCTCTGAGATCCCTGCACCGTTGTCACAGATCTCTCTTCGACATACTCCGCATCCAGCCCTTTTTTTAGTCTGTCGTCGATGCTTTTTCGCATCTTTCGATAGCGCCAGTCGGCTATGCAGAGCCTGTTGTTGTAAGAGCCTAAGATCAGTTCGCCTATGGGTGTTTTGAAGTACTGTATACTTATCCTCTTCATGCGGCCTCTCCTATTAGGGCATCTCTAATAACCCTGCATATCATCATATGCTCTTTGTCCTCATATAGCATTGTGTGTCTCTGTAAATGCACCTTTGGCGTTGTTCAACAGGTCATGGGAAGTCGATAACCGATGATAGACTGTGAAAAAGATCGCTTTGACCGTCTTTGGAATCGTCTTGAGTGATCCTTTAGCCCTTATCGAGCATGACAGGACGTGCTCTTGACACTCTCTACATACTGAAGTGTCTTTCAAACTCTTTTAGGTCTAACATATGATCGTCCTCAATATGGAAGTGTCTTTGTTCCAGTGTGATCTCCAGCTCTTTCAAAAAATCAAAGACCTGTAAGTCTTCGGTCTTGATCTCATGGTGCTCTTTTTCGATAGCTACAAAGTCATCACCATGGATCCTAAACAACAAGGCATCAGGCAGTAACTTCTTCAACACTCCTGCGAGGCGGCTTAAGACTGCGTCACCACTCTGCCAGTCATACTTGGCATTATATCTTGTGAAATCATGGAGTAAGAAGATGTTCATACATCTGTAGGTCTTCTCGAATTGGTTTCTTGCCAGTACTACATCCAGGTAGTCACGGTTATAGACATCGGCGACCTGGTCTCTGTAATAGTAAGCAAAACGTTCCTGCTCCATGGCGCTCTTCGGGCGTTGTGTGGTCTGTAGGACCTCAGTATGACTGAATACCTGAGCTGCTGCATCGACGACATCCGGATCATAGTGTGTCGATGATAATGCTTTGAGCTCCTCGATGGCCTCTTCCACACTTTTCTTACCTTTGTATATTCTATTGGTCGTCATGGCATCAAATGAGTCAGCTACCATCATTATCCTGGCCAGCGGCGGTATCTCATCGCCGATGAGCCCGGATGGATACCCTGAGCCGTCTAAGCGTTCATGGTGTGCGATGATGACATGGTAAAAGGTCCGGTACATCGGGATCTTTAAAAGCATCTCAGCACCGACCGTCACATGCTCTTTGATAAGTTCATACTCACTTTCGTTCAGTCGGCCCGGCTTTAGTAAGATAGCATCGGGCGTTGCGATCTTACCGATATCGTGAAGGATACCAGCACGATAGACCAGGTCGCATTCATACTCGGTATAATCCATCTCTTCAGCGATCATCTTCGAGTAGGTCGCGACACGTTGGGAATGTCCTCCGGTATAGCTATCACGTTCATCGATGAGTTGTACAAGTGATTCCAGCGTCTTCTCATAATTATCGATCTTCTCGTGTTCAAGCTCTTTCTGATGTTCTACCTGCTCTGCTACCAGCTCCTCCAGATGAGTCTTGTATCGCTTGTTCTCATGGAGAAGGTCTAGTTTATGGACGATCTGATATAAGGCATCATACATCTGTAGAGAATCTATTGGTTTGATCATATAACCACTGACGTTCAGCTTGATCGCATCGATCAAATAGCTTTTATCAGTATAGGCTGAAGTCATCAATATGACCTGATCAGGATTGACTGCTCTGATGTGTCCTGCCAGCTCTACGCCGTTCATTATCGGCATGGAGATATCTGTGATCACGATATCACAAGGATCATCGTGATACATCGCAAGTCCCTCTTTTCCATCAACTGCAGTCAAGACTTTATTGAACAACTTACCAAGATAGATAGCGATACTCTGACGCAGTACAGCATCATCTTCCACATACAGTACAGAAAAAGGTGATGCCATCATCTTTAAGTGTGAGACATCTTCCATAAATAGCCTTTTTTTGAGTCTTATGCAACCATGCCTAGTAGCATATAAGCACTGCATTTATTTTTATTTCATTTATATTAACACATGAGGGATGTGGTACTTATTAATCTTTCTCTCGTTAAGAAACTCTTCTTCGTAGTTGATTGAAAGTCTATGGGTCAGACCATGATCATTGTAGATAACATCTCTTTGGTGATAAGGAGAGGACCATGTTATGTGACATCCATGATAGATGCATTCAATACTCTGTACTATAGGAATGTAAAAGCAAATAAAAATAAGAGATCAAGATGAGATACTATCTGCCCATCCACTCTATGGATCATTTAAGATCTTGGTGGATCGGCAGGGTCACAGTAAAGCAGGCCCCGCCCTCTCTGTTCTCCCAAGTCAGTCTCCCCTTGAGATGTTTCTCTACGATGACCTTTGACATATAGATACCCAGTCCCGTTCCACTCTCAGCTTTTGATGAGACATATGGCTCTCCAAGGCGGTGCAGGACTATCTCTGAGATCCCTGTACCGTTGTCAAAGATCTCCGTGAAGATATGCTCATTGTCTTCGGTGATGCTGATAGTGAGCCAGGCATCGTCTTGCTGTGTCTCTGTCAATGCGTCTTTGGCGTTGTTCAACAGGTTCAAGAACACCTGCAGCAGTTCACCTGGACGTGTCACGATAGTCGTTTGACTATCGAAGACGGTATTAACAGTAATATTGTTGTTCTCCATGCTTTTATAGACGATACGTAGAGCATCTTCCATGATGCTGGTCACTTGGATGGTGCTCTTTGGCTGTTTTGGTCTAAGCAAGTCCTTGAAGTCGTCGATGGTCTTGGAGAGATACTGTACCTGTTCGGTGACATCGTCTCCCATACGCGTGATCATCTCATTTGTGATCGTCTCTTTCAGGTCGATATCTAACTGGAGGTTATTGATCTCCATAGCGATCACTGCAAGAGGCTGTCTCCATTGATGCGCGATCATCGAGAGCATCTCTCCCATCGCTGCCTGACGTGACTGGAAGATCATAAGCTCTTCTTGTCTGGCTATCTCATCTTCAAGCTTTTTACGATCACTGATATCGACCAAGGCCATTCGAAGTCTCATCTTCCCATCATCAATAGTATTAGTGGCCTGTAAATAGGCCCAGAACCAACTGTCTTCGTCTTTACGCAGGCGTGTCTCACATGCGGTCTTCTCCCCGCACGATGATGCCTTTTTACGAAAGAGATAGTAGCAGTCCTGCTCCTCATGATGAATGAAACGCGACAGTGGTCGTTTGATGACTGCTTGTCTACTGACACCAAGCATGTCACATAAGGTAAAGTTTGCCTCTATGATCAGTCCGGCTTCATCAAGGGTGAGGTAACCTACAGGTGCAAGGTCATATAGATCGAAATACCGTTGTTGACTACTGACAAGTTCTACCTGGGTACGGCGAAGCTCATCGTTTTGCATCTCCAGTTCGATCTGGTGTACCTTGAGCTCGTGAAGCAGTGTCTCTGACTCTTGCTCTGAGAGCCTCTTCGTCTGTTTAATAGACTTTTTGGCTTTTGACTCGGCTTGCTGGCGAAGTCTCTGTTCCCTGTGCTCGTCGGCTGCGCTCTGCTCATCCTCTCTATTATTCATGGTGTACCTCCTGATCCATGTTCATTTAAGCTCTTTGCGGGGTGTTCAGTCATAGTGATCCCATTTAAGAGAATAGCTTCCATCTTATCTGCCGGCATCGGTCTAGCATAGAAATAGCCTTGGATGTTCTTGCATCCATTCTCAACCAAAAACTTTTTTTGCGCTTTGGTCTCCACACCTTCTGCGATGATATCAAGCTTCAGACTTCGAGCCAGTGCGATGACCGCTTCTATGATCGCGGCATCATCTTCATCATCGGGGAGGTCATGTACAAATGACCGGTCTATTTTGAGCTTATCTATAGGCAGCTTCTTAAGATATGAAAGCGAAGAGTAGCCTGTCCCAAAATCATCAACAGCCAATCCAATGCCCAACTCAGCTATATGATCTAAGACCTTTATAGACGCTTCCGGATCACGCATGATCTGGCTTTCTGTTAGCTCAAGTGTTATCCACTCTGGTTTACATCCGCTCTCTTTCAGTAGGTCTTGAAAGATGTCTACAAACTCTTTTTGATGAAGTTGTCTCATGGCAAGGTTCATAGCTAAGACACCGGGATCAAAGCCATCTTCGTACCATCTTGCCAATTGTGTCATGGCTGTTCTCATGACATATCGGTCTATATCGACAATAAGTCCGGTAGACTCAGCTAGAGAGATGAACTTTGAAGGCGAGACTATTCCCATGCTGGTATGCTGCCATCTGACTAGTGCTTCCATTCCGATGAGCCGATCGGTCTCACCATCCACCTGCGGTTGATAGTAGACGACAAAGTCCTCATGCTCCAGTGCTTTTCTAAGACTGGCTGCCATGACGACCCGCTCAAGTGTAAGCTTAGTCATCTCAGGGCTATAGAAATGAAAGTTGTTCTTTCCTTCCGTCTTGGCTTCATACATCGCTGCATCAGCGAACTTCAAAAGATCATTCGCACTGTTTCCATCATCAGGATAGAGGCTGATACCGATGCTGCTTGAGACATAGAGCTCATGGTTTCCGATGATCATAGGTAAAGTCAGGGTCTCAATGGTCTTTAGTGCTAATATCGATGCATCTTCTCCTACTGCCAGGTCATCGATGATGATGATGAACTCATCACCGCCCAAACGGGCGATCGTGTCCTCGCTGCGTTTGAGGCCGTTTAGTCTTTGTGCTACGACCATCAGTACTTCATCACCCACATCATGTCCGAGTAAGTCATTGATCTCTTTAAAATTGTCAAGATCGATAAAGAAGAGAGCGACCTTGGTGCCATGTCTTTGGGATTTCTCTATAGACTGCGTAAGTCTATCATTAAAAAGAAGGCGGTTTGGAAGTCCTGTCAATGCATCATGATAAGCTTGATGCTGGAGGATCTGCTTTTGATCCTCTAATGCGTTCTCTGCTTTTTTACGTTTTGTTATGTCTTGTGCATAACGGATGATTCCGATGGGGATAGCATGCTCATCCTTGAAAAGTGAGAGAGAAAGTGATGTATAGATAAGCTCTTTGGACTTTGTCACATAGTATGTGTCGGCGTGGTACTTACCTGTTCGCATCAAAACCTCTATACTTTTCTTAAGTAGAGGCCGGTCCTCTTCCCGATACAACATCGAGATATGTCGTCCCAGGACTTCATCAGCACGGTAGCCAGAGAGTCTTTCACTTCCAAGGTTCCAACTTGTGATGATACCTTCAAGATCGGTAGAGACGACACTGTCATGGATCTGTTCGATTATCTGTGCCTGTTTGGCAGATCTCAGCTGCTGTGCTTTTTGTTCAGTGATATCGAACAAGACCATACGAAGTGTTATCTTTTCATCATCAAAGGATGGAGTGGCTTGCAGGTATGCCCAGAACCAACTGTCATCATTTTTGTGTAAGCGTACTTCACATGAGCTCTTCTCTTTGCTCGATGAGGCCTTTTTACGAAAGAGATAGAAGCAGTCCTGCTCCTCAGGATGGATAAAACGTGACAATGGCCGCTTGAGAACTGCCTGCCTGCTGACGCCTAGCATATCGCATAGTGTAAGGTTTGCCTCCACGATCAGTCCAGCTTCATCCAGGGTAAGGTAACCTACAGGCGCAAGGCCGTAAAGATCGAAATATTGCTGCTGACTATGAGCGAGTTCTGCCTGCGCCCGCTGCAGTTCATCATTTTGCATCTCGAGTTCGATCTGATGTACTTGTAGTTCATGGATCAGTGTCTCTGCCTCTTCTGCTGAGAGTCTTGCCATCTGTTTAGGTGATCTTCTGGCTTTCTGCTTCGCTTTCTCGCGAAGTGTCTTTCCCATGTGCTCGTCGGCTGCAGTCTGCTCATCCTCTTCATCATTCATGAGGTGCCTCCCAATCGGTGTTCACTTGAGCTCCTTGGTAGGGGGGGGGGCGTTCTGTCGTAGAGATCGCATAGACTTTACCCTCCTCATCCAAAAGTGCGGTAGCTGTCACTGTGATATCGATGGTACTGCCTTTTTTGCTCAGACGCTGCGTGGCGTAGGGCTTGATGACTTCTGCTTTACTAAGCATCTCCAGTTTTATGACATCCTCATGCCGGCGTGATATGGGGATCCTCTCAGTGATGTCTAGCTTTAGTGCTTCTTCCTCACTCCAGCCATATAACCTCTCAGCTGCAGGGTTCCAGGCCAAGGTACTGCCATCGAGTGCATGCATGGAGATGGCATCGCTGGCGTCATGGACTATGGTGGCCAGATGTGCCGTTGTCTGGATCTTGGAGAGCTCTTCTCGAAGTCTTACTGATTCGGTGATGTCTACGAAAGAGATCACGGCCCCTTCGATGACGTTCTCAAGTGTCCGGTAAGGCTGGATCCTCATCTGATACCATCTATCATTCTTCGTCTTGACTTCGAGCTCTTTGGGGATGAGCGTCTCCAGCACGGCTTCGATATCAGCGACGAGAGTGTCGTATTCGGCGAGGTTAGAGACGATATGTCCTACTGGTCGTCCCATATCACTACTTATGAGATTGATGATACGTGTGACGGCAGGGGTGAAACGCATGATACACAGTGCATGATCGACAAAGACAGTCCCTATGCCTGTTCCTGCGAGCAGGTTGTTCATATCGTTGTTTGAGCGTGAAAGGTCAGTCACTTTCTCCTGTAGTTCTGCATTGACAGTAGAGAGCTCTTCATTGACCGATTGCAGCTCTTCTCTGGAGGTCTCAAGCTCTTCATTCGTCGACTGCAGCTCTTCGTTCATCGACTGCATCTCCTCATTGAACGATTTTAGCTCTTCATTGGAGAGGGCCAGGCGTTCATTAGCGTCTTGAAGGAACTGTTTTTGGATATGCAGTTCGTTCTTCAGTGCTTCGATGCTTTCAGGGCCGCTTGTCTTGTCCTCAGTCAGTCGTTTAGTGTGCTCGGTCTTCAAGAGTCGTCGCTGCTCCAGTGGTGAGGCACTGTCAAGCAGGACTAAGAAC
>JADGEC010000152.1 GCA_016744575.1 Sulfurimonadaceae bacterium
ACCCGGCATGAAATGCGGTGCAGGTAAATGCGGCGCAAATATGTTTGACGGCAATGCCGCTTTAGGAAAGAAGAAAAAGAACATATTATCTCAGATGCGAGATGATGACTCAAGAAAAGATTGTGTCATCAAAGCAGCAACGACTAAAGCCGTATATGATTGCGTCCGAGACCCAAAGGGTAAAAAACTGACCACAAAATGCGGCACCGGAAAATGTGGAAGTGCCCCTATGAAGTGTGGCGCAGGAAAGTGCGGAAGCTCGATGAACAATACTACTCCTGAAAAAAAGCCTGCGATGAAGTGCGGTGCAGGCAAATGCGGTAGTTCAATGAAGACGATCGAAGCTGAAAAAAAGATAGAGAAACAAAATAGTATGAAGTGTGGCGCTGGAAAATGCGGCGATTCCATGAAGAGTATCAGACTTGAAAAAAAGACCAAGAAAGAAAGTACTATGAAGTGCGGTGCAGGAAAGTGTGGTGATTCGATGAAAAAAGAGATACTTATAAAAGAGCCCACGATGAAGTGCGGCGCTGGTAAATGCGGGAGTTCGATGTAGGGCTCATCTGATCTCTGCTAATATATACATATGAAAATACTATTTTTAGAAGACGATCCCGTCATCGCGGATATCATCGTCGACTTCTTGGAAGAGTCTTGGGAGGTCAAACACTGTTATGACTCCAAAGCGGCACTCTTACTAGCAGAATCAGAGGAGTTCTCCCTCTATCTCTTTGATATCAATGTCCCGGGTATCTCCGGGATCGAACTACTTAAGGAATTACGCTCTTTTAACGATGCGACTCCGGCGATCTTTATCACAGCTTATCAGGACACAGAGCATCTAACCAAAGGTTTTGATGCAGGAGCACATGATTTTATCCGTAAGCCTTTTGAGCTTGACGAGTTACATGCGCGTATTGAAAACATCAAACGCCTTTTCAACATCGATGAGAAGGTCACGATCTCACCATCCATACAGTTCGACCCGACCCTCCATCAAATCATCAGTGATGGAGCAGCGGTACATATCAGTGCAAAAGAGAGTCAGCTTTTAAGTCATCTAGTCAGTAACCGGCATCGTGTCGTCTCTGCTGATGAGATCTTACAAAGACTATGGGACTATGACGAGATGCCGGGTGAAGACACGGTACGCACCTATATCAAGACACTGCGTCGCATCATAGGCAAAGAGCATATCATCAACATACGCGGGGTAGGGTACCGATTTGAATGATCTGGAAAAACGCTCGTTCTACTCATTTCTACTGCTATATATTATCTCCTCCTTCCTCTTTATCGTCTTGAGCGGATTTTGGTATTTCATAGCGCAGAAATCCTCTTTGAAGAGCAGTGACTACTTCCAGATGCGCCACATCAGTGATAAGATCAGCAGCTCTATTATCCAAGCACATATGCAAGGAGTCACTTTGGAGTTTCCTGTCATCGACCCCATCTATCGCATAAGCCTGCTTGATCAGCAAGGCAGTGTTGTCCATGGAGAAGAGACAGGAAAAATAGACGTGAGCAAGAACGACTACTATCAATGGAAAGACGAGACTATCCTGGTATCAGATGCACCGCAAGAACATCTGAGCATCGCGTTTGTCGTCGTACGCAGTGATCAGCTGCATAGACTGCTAAAGAGCTTGAAGACAGACATCCTCGCCATGATGGCCCTCATCGCCTCTGCGACAGTCATGATAGCCTGGATACTCTCCAAACTGTTCATGCGCCCACTTCGCCAGAGGATAGAACAGATCGAGACCTTTATCAAAGATGTCACCCATGAGTTAAACACACCTATCACCGCTTTAAGCATGGCAACTGGACGCGCCATGAAGAGAGAAGTCTATGACCGGAAAGCTCTGAGGAACATCTCTATAAGTACCAAACAGTTATATGACATCTACGCTTCTCTGACTTATCTAAACTTCTCCCACAAATCGGAAAGAGCCAATGAGGTCGACCTGGAGCAGGTACTTTTAAAAAGCATCGACTACTACAAAGAACTTTGCGAAAGCAAAGATATTGAAATACATATCGAAAGCCAGACTCATCTCTTTGCTATCTCAGAAGATCGCGCAGCTATGCTCTTTGGAAACCTCATCAGTAATGCCATCAAGTACTCGATGGCACGTTCAGAGATATCTATCACGCTAAAAGACAGAGGTTTCGCTATTGAAGACCATGGCATAGGAATCGACAAAGCAAGGCTTTCAAAGATCTTTGAACGATATAACCGTGAGACAGAGTATGCAGGAGGCTTTGGCGTAGGGCTGAGCATCGTTCAAAGTATCTGTGATGAGTATGACATAGAGGTCAATGTCACATCTGAACCAGACAAGGGGAGCATCTTCACACTTACTTTTTAATGGGTATGATTCTTGTGATATATAGCTTTTTGTTATTCTTTGTGAGACAGTGATCCTTGTGATACAGTGATCTCTGTGAGGCAATATTTCTGAATATTAGACAGAGGTGATCCTCCTTAAAAATGTCTTGACTCTTCCTTCCATTACGGTTATTATACGGAAAACATAATGTGACTTTTTGATGACAAAAGAGGTCAGCAGCATATGCCAAGAGAGAAAGAGAAGATGATGAGATTCAAATATACGTTACTTACAGCCCTGTTATTGCTCGCACCCCTAAACGCAAAAAGTGGAGATTTTGTCAACACGATTGGAATGGTATTCAAGACCATCCCTGCAGGAAGTTTCATGATGGGTTCCAAGCTACAAAGATGCCCTGTTGATGACCCTTTCACACGAAACAATGAGTATACGGACTGCATGGAGAGCGGTGACCAAAGCGTCAATCGCGATGAGACACCCTACCACAATGTAAACCTCAAGGGTTTCTATATGTCAGACACAGAAGTGACTCAACTGCAATATTTCAAGATCATGGGAGAGAACAGATCACAGTTTCTCACTGAAGAACTTGGATATGACAGCAGACACAACCCTGTTGAGAACGTCAGCTGGGATGAGGCCAAAGCCTTTGTCAGAAAACTAAACAAACTTGAGAAGACGACAAAGTACCGTCTTCCGACTGAAGCCGAGTGGGAATATGCTTCAAAAGCCGGGACAAGTACAAAATGGAGTTTTGGAGATGATGTAAGTAAAGCCGATGACTTTGCATGGCATGCAGGCAACAGTAAGGACCAGACCCACCCTGTAGGTCAAAAACGGGCAAATCCATGGGGCCTGTATGATATGCATGGTAATGTATGGGAGTGGTGTGAGGATTGGTATGTGGACAATTACGACATGACACCTATTGACGGTAGTGCCAACCATAGCGGACCAAAGAAAGAGAAGATCCTCCGTGGCGGTAGCTGGATCTATTATGCCCAGGATGCCCGTTCAGCGATCCGTAGCAGGGATGCTCGAAACGCACGCTATGTCATCGTCGGTTTTCGTATAGTCAGGGATCTCGGTGGTGCAGTATCAACGGGAGCTTCATCATCACGCACTAAAGAGAAGCAGCAAAACACGAGTAGAAGCATGAAAGACAACATGCAAAAATACTTGAAGAAACGAGACATGGACAAAACGACAAAAACGCCAGCAAACCCAAATATAGATGACCTTTTCGGACAAGTAGCTAAATAACTCTCTTTGAAAACGTACTTTTCATTTAGAGACGACGCGGTCGTATCTTAATAGATACGCCTTCAACCGTCTTACCCCCTCTTTTAGATGTCGCATCTCCCGGGCATAGGCAAAGCGTACATAACGCTTTGTCTGAAAACTTCCAAAATCAAATCCCGGTGTCACTGCGATATGTGCCTCTTCGAGCAACTCTTGTGCAAAGATCAGACTGTCATCACTGTAACGGCTTATATCAGCCCATATATAAAAAGCGCCCTCTGGCTTGACCGGGATATCGAAAAGCTCTTTAAGCTCACCATAGAGGTAATCCCTTCGCTCTTTAAAGACTCTACGGACCGCTTTCAGATGGGCATCATCAAAAGCTTCGAGTCCAGCATACTGACTTAGGGTAGGGGCACTGATAAAAAGGTTTTGCACGATGGCTTCAGTTTTTTTTACCCACTTCTTCGGGACGATCATCCAACCCAAACGCATTCCCGGCATACAGTAGTATTTAGAAAAACCGTTGATCACGATAGCATCATCGCCAAACTCCAATGCGCTATGAGCTCGGCCCTCATAGACGAGACCGTGATAGAGCTCATCACTGATCATCGTAATACCCGCTTCACTACAATAGGTAGACAAGGCAGCCAACTCATCCGCACTGTAAAGGTTCCCAATGGGATTTGACGGTGAAGAGATCTGAAACACATCGGCTTCGACTAAAGCAAGCTCTCTGGGTGTGACCTTGAAAAGACTCTTTTCAGAGACAGGGATAAACTGAGGTTCTATCGCAAGAAGGTAGGCAAAGTTCTTATAGCAGGGGTAGGAGGGATCTGAAAGCGCAAGGCGTGCTCCACTATCAAGTGTGAGCATATAGGCCACCATAAAAGCACCGCTGCTCCCAGGTGTCATAAACACCTGTTCTGGTGCTATCTCTACCGCATATTCTTTTTTATAGTGTTCGACCACTTTATCGCGTAACGCTTTTAGCCCTCGGCTATCCGTATAACCAAAGTGACCGTCATCAACGGCGTCCTTGATGGCTTTAGAGACTTTTGGCGAAGGAAGAAGGTCAGGCTGACCGATCTCAAAGTGAATAGCATCATCGTATTTTGCCGCTTCTTTTACGATATCCATCACATAGAATGGGGTCACGTTCTCATGTCGACTGTTCATTGTAGTCTCACTGTCATTTAAAAGAGAAGAGGAGGGGAAAGTCAAGACTTTGTAGAAGTCCTCGACCCTTGTAGGACTGGCGTTTACTAGGGAATCAGGAGACGATCCTCATAGTATTTGCCATACATAGGAGCTATCAAGCGAGCAGCCCCATAGTAAAAGGTGCTCGTTGCCAGTTAAAACAGTTTACTGACCATCGCTTTCGCTTCTTCTTGAATACGGACCAGATGCATCTCATCAATAAAACTCTCCGCATAGATCTTGTAGATATCTTCGGTACCGGAAGGACGAAGTGCGAACCAACCGTTTTGAGCCACTACCTTCAAACCACCTATAGCAGCACCATTCCCAGGTGCGTTAGTCAAGATGGCTTCGATCGGCTCACCGGCGAGAGTCTGCTCTTTGACATCTTCAGGAGAGAGCTTTTTAAGTATAGCTTTTTGTTCCGGCGTCGCAGGAGCATCGATGCGGGCGTAAATAGGTGCGCCGAACTTCTCCGTCATATCAAGATAGTGTTCACCAGGATCACGCTTGGTCTTTGCCGTGATCTCAGCAGCGAGAAGGTTCATGATCATCCCATCTTTGTCAGTAGACCATGTCGTACCGTCTTTACGAAGGAAGCTAGCTCCCGCACTCTCCTCACCACCAAAGAGGATAGTGCCTTTGACCAGACCGTCGACAAACCATTTAAATCCAACAGGCACCTCGATGACCTGTCTATTCATATCTGCTGCGACACGATCGATCATCGAACTGCTCACCAGTGTCTTACCGATACCCAGGTCCGCACTCCACTGAGAGCGATTACTTGAAAGATAGGCGATCGCGACACTAAGGTAGTGGTTTGGGTTCATCAGGCCAACACTTTTAGTGACGATACCATGACGGTCAAAGTCCGTGTCATTGCCAAAGGCGATATCAAAATCCTCTTTCAGTGCTACAAGTCCTGCCATCGCATACGGTGAGGAGCAGTCCATACGGATCTTACCATCCTTATCACAGTGCATGAACGAGAAGGTAGAGTCAAGTGTGTTGTGGAAGACCTCCATGTTCAGACCATAGCGTTTTTTGATCGCTGGATAGTACTCAAGGCCTGAACCACCCATAGCATCCGCACCGATACGTATCTGTGACTCTGCTATGACATCCATATCGATGACATTTTGAAGGTCCTCCACATAAGGGGTGACAAAGTCATATTGTTTGATATTAGGCATCACTCCTATCTCATCAAGTGGCACCTTGCTTACATCACCTAGACCATTCTCCAAATAAGCATTGGCCCGAGCTTCGATGATATCCGTCACATCCGTATCTGCCGGACCACCATGCGGCGGATTGTATTTAAAACCTCCATCAGAAGGAGGGTTGTGTGAAGGAGTGATGACGATACCGTCACACAACGCAGAGCCTTCACTGTTATGCGTCAAGATCGCATGGGAGATGACCGGAGTAGGGGTAAAACCATCATCTTTGGCATAACAGACTTCGACACCATTAGCAGCAAGGACTTGGAGGGCTGTCAGTTGAGCCGGATAGGAGAGGGGGTGAGTATCCATGCCCATAAAAAGCGTTCCATCTATACCCGCGTCTTTACGGTAGTCACAGACCGCCTGTGTGACTGCCAGGATGTGCGCTTCATTAAAACTTCGCTTCACAGAACTACCACGATGACCTGAAGTACCGAAACTGACACGTTCCGTACTGTTTTCAACACTAGGCTCTTTCATGTAATAAGCTGAAATATACTCTGGCACATTGATAAGCATCTCTTTTGGGGCAAGTTTTCCGGCATATGGGTGTAGACTCATCTGATTCTCCTGATAAATTTTGATCAAATCATAGCAATAATTTGATTTAAAACCGTTTCAATGGGTGATGTTGCAAAGATAGGTCACATTTTAGGCACATTTTATGAATTAAATTAGCAAAAAATTATTATAATTCGCTCAGATAAAAACAAAAGGACTAATACCATGGCAATCAAAGCAGCAATCAACGGAACAGGACGTATAGGTATGATCGTAGCAAAGATCATCACTTCACGTGACG
>JADGEC010000153.1 GCA_016744575.1 Sulfurimonadaceae bacterium
GAATAAGACTAAGTAATATTATGCTTGTAGCTAGTCCATGTGACTTCATATGAGACTCCTTGTTTAATATATTTCAAATTACGTTTCCGAGAAAGAGTTGCTCTTTAAAAACAGTGATTTAGGGAGTCATCTAATGGCTGGTAACTCTCTATATCAACTACTGTACCCCTCACAAATCATTTAAAAGTTCTGTCTGAAAAGCTATAATAGGAGCATGAGAGCATTTTTGAGCAAGTTCCATTATAAAGAACTTTTTTTAGTTGGTTTTTATGTCAGTTTTATAAGTATCACGTCATTGGCAGCGGTAATAGACTATCTTATAGGTAAGGATGTCGATGCGGTATTGGATGTGCTATTTGTCGTTTTGAGCGGCGGTTTCTTTTATCTTTTCCTAAAGACGAGAAATGCGAAAGTAGCTTCTAGAGCGATACTATGGATAGCAAGTATCATCGTATTCATCTTCATACTAGTCAATTCCTTCAACATGAGCATCATTTTCTCACTGATGCTACCGATGGTAGCATTTGTATTGATGTCACCAAAAGAGATCCTAATAAACATCGGCATATACTATCTAGTACTTGGAAGTATATTTGCATATGGTTATCTACACTATGAACACCATCCTATCCTGCATGACATCTCATTTATGTCTGCTTATATGATCGCACTCTTTTTCGTCATCGCTTTCGGTATTATCTATCATATTGCCATCGAGGCATCCTATCGAGAGCTTCAGCGGGCAGACCTTCAAAAAGAGATTTTACTCAAAGAGATCCACCATCGCATCAAGAACAACCTAAACATCATCAGTTCGATCCTTGGACTTCAGAAACTGGAAACAGAAGACAAAAGCCTGCATCACATCATCGATCAGAACAAGCTGCGTATCGAATCGATGTCACTGGCACATGAAGTACTGTATCAGACAAAGGACCTGGCACAGATAGATTTTGAGGATTATGTCAAACGTCTTGTGGATCATATCTTGATGGTGTCAGACCTGACAGAGAAAATCACGCTGGAACTTCACTCTGTTAAAAGAGCTTTTCCTCTTGAGCATATGGTCTTACTGGGTATCATCATCAATGAACTAGTGACAAATTCTGTCAAGTATGCGTTTGTGGACAAAAGTGGACGTATCATGATGACACTTTCCAATGAAAGCGATGGATACATCATGACTTATACAGATAGTGGAAGTGGAGTCGAAGTGCTAGAAGACGTCCTCAACAGTGATTCGCTTGGGATCAGCCTGATCCGTCTATCGACTGAACAGATGCAGGGTTCGATGACGCTCGAGAACCCGGATGCACTTTTCTATAGGTTCAGGTTTGCTGCATGATAAGTGTGTTGATAGTAGAAGATGAACTGATTCCGGCAGACTATCTCAGGCGTATGCTAAAAAGAGAGGGCTACGAAGTACTCAAGACCATACCCAATGGAAAAGATGCCATCGATGCAGCCCGTAAACTGCATCCTGAGATAATCTTGATGGACATCATGCTTGCAGACGGCGTCAGCGGTACACAAGCGGCGCTTCAGATACGGACTTTCTTACCGGATGTCATCATGATCTTCTTGACAGCGTTTTCAGATAGTGATATTATCGATGAAGCACTGGAGTCTAACGCCTATGCCTATTTGATCAAACCGTACAGAGACAAAGAGATCATCGCTACCATGAGAATGGCTTCACAGCATCTACATAGTAGAGTCGAACACAAAAAGGCACTGATCGACTTAATAGATGGTTATCAGTTCGAGCTCCATACACAACGACTTTTTCGAGAAGATAAAGAGATCGGACTCGGACCGATCGCACTGAGACTGATTGGGATCTTGTGCAACTCACCTCACTCCAGTCTATCACATGAACATATCATCATAGCAGTCTGGGGCAGGCCCGTATCGGCTCAAACACTTCGCTCACTAGTACATCGCATCCGCCAGATGACACACAAAGACTTGATTATAAATGTCAATAAGTCAGGATATACGATTGGTTTGGAATCGTCAGAAGCATAACTGAGAACAGATTCATATAACTACCCTTTACCACACTCCACCGAGACGACAGTCTGCTTATGCATATCTATTCTCGCAGCTGTCAATGTCCTGCCCCATAGACATCCAGTATCTAAAGACAACACATCTTTATCTTTGTAAAAGCCCAATGTCGACCAGTGTCCGAAAATGATCTTCAACTTAATAGCTTTTCGCTTCTCACATTTAAACCAGGGGATCAACCCTTTTTTTCTGAGTTCATCAGTAGGCTCACCTTTTTGATCGTAGTCCAGTCTACGATCATGATGACAAAAACGCATACGGGTAAAGGTATTGATGGCATAGGCATCTATATCTATCTTACTTGCCTTTTTGTCGAAATGCTCTACTTTGTTTTCAAACATCCTCTCTAACCATACTCTTGCATCATCACCTTGAAGCTGCTTTTCTATATGTTTTGCATAGTGCGTAGCCATACTTAGATCAAACTCGGGGGAGATGCCAGCGTGCACCATACAGTAGCCCAGTTTATGATCTACATGCAAGAAACTCTGTCCTCTAAGCCAATTTATAAGCTTCTTCGCATTCGGTGAGGAGAAAATGGGGTCTAACGTAGGATTAGACTTCTTGATGCCATAATAAGCTGCGATAAGAAGGAGGTCATGATTACCAAGGACGATCTCTACACTCTTTCTTATACTGTACAGATATTCAAGCGTCTCAAGTGAGCCCTTGCCTCTGTTGACAAGGTCTCCTGCTATCCAGAGCTTGTCTTTGGCAGGGTCAAACGATATCTTTTTAAGTAACTCTTTAAATGATCGGTAACACCCTTGAATATCCCCTACTGCCCATATAGCCATGATACCTCTTACTTCTGCATAGATCTATTTAAAGCCCATTCTAGCATAAGCATAGCTCAGTAACTTGGTCACAGGTCCCAAAGAGATGCATGTCAGCCTCTTCACGACATATTTTGTCTATAAGCGCCTCATCGATGCTATCTGTTTTCCTGCCACCATCGTTCATCTCTGACAGGGTTTTCCATCAAGAGCACTTCTGCGATCATGGGTGTCGTCATCGTCACGTTCTCACGGTTTATATACTTGCCTTCATTTTTTATCGCGTTCACAGATCTTTACCGAGTTGCAATGATTTCTCTTTTTTATCTTCAGCCATCACAATATCTCCTGGACCTCATAACGATGATCTTGACTCTTTTCAAACACCCATTGTTTCGTACTTATGTTCTCTAAAAAAGCCTTATCGTGTGTGATGAACATCAATGCCCCTTTATACTCTTTTAAAGAGGCCTCCAACGACTCGATGGATTCGAGGTCCATATGGTTGGTCGGTTCATCCAGGATTATCAATGAGGGGTGTTTTAACAACCCTTGCGCTATCAACAGCTTTCTCACTTCACCCGGACTGGGAATACTGCTTTGCAACAGCGCTTTCGCATCGGAGCCAAGCCGCTGGACAAGCGTAAACAGTTCACCCTTCGCATCACTGCTCAGGTCACTGACCTCATCAAAGAGCTGTTGTGCTTGACTCTCAGTGATCTCCTGAGCTATATAAAGATACTCCTGTTGAAAATCCACCTTCTCTACAAAATAGCGGATAAATGTACTCTTTCCCACTCCATTGTCACCACTGATACCTACTTTGTCACCGACATCAACCGACAGCCTCGGAAAACAGAGCTCTCTAGACTCAAAGAGCGTGACGCAAGCCTTTTCTACCGCTATTGGAAAGTTGTGTTTAGCGATCTCTCCCTCAAAGCTAATGCCTGTGGCGTACTCTTTTGCCAGCTTACTCATATTTTCACTCAAATGACGCTGTTTAGTAATGGTACGCTGAAGCATCTGCCCATCATTTTTGTCCTTACCCGTCAAGATAGCGCCGTTGATCTTCTCTTTTAATGAACTGTCATGTCTTCCAACACCTTTTTTAGAGAACCTCTTTTTAGCTAATGAGACCTTCTCTTTTTGCACCTGAACGAGCCTGCCCAGCTTTTTTATCTCATCTTCTTGCTCACTGAGTACTTTTTTCTTATGTGAAAGTGTCTGTTGATAAGCCTGTTGTGCCAATGAGAATCTCGATCTGTATTTTAAGACTTCGCCTGCTTTGATCATGACAGTATATTGAGACAGCGCATCTAACAACGTTCTATCATGGCTCACCAAAATACCAATACCCCTGTAGCTTTTGAGTGCCTCAATGACAATAGCCTGAGATCTACGGTCAAGATGGTTGGTCGGTTCATCGACCATCAACACATCACTGTGACTCGAAAGCGCAACAGCCAGCTGCAGACGTTTGCGCTCACCATGACTCAGTACCTCCCAGGAACTCAGCCACTCATCTTTGACCTTTAAAAGGTCTCTGATTTTATACGCTTCTTTATCATAGGTCATCATAAACTGCTCAAGTTCTATAGGCGGGACCTCCGTACTCTGCGCACAGTAGACCACCAGGTCATTACCGACTATCATGCCCTTTTCACTTTTAAGTTCTTTGAGTATCAGTTTTAGAAGTGTACTTTTCCCTGAGCCATTGATGCCGGTCACGGCACTCCATCCCTCTTCAAAGTCAAGTTCTATAGCATTAAAGATGGGTTCTGCTGCACTTGGATACTTATACGATAGGTCTCTGATCTTTAATGTCTTCATGACTTCCTATTTACTTTGGCTACCTCTATTATAAAGCTAATAACGCCAAGATCTCCTTTTTCTTTTCGAAGAGCAGTCATCTTGTTTGTCCACACATGAGTCAATAAAGCTGATCGCTCCATGATCATTGTGAGCACCAGACCCTCGTCGGGATCTTGGATGAATAGAGAATCCAAGCAAAGTGATCCTGCTCTGTAACACTTTTGTAACCAATATATACTATGATTGCACTAAAGATCACTGCACAATGTCACTTTCTTATTTGTAAAAAGAGGATCGAAGATGCCAGCTTATACCATCACAATGAACAGGACTTGTCTATGAATCGCTTGAACCTTACCCTCCTCCTCTCGACCGGATTATTGACAACTGCCTTTTTGACGTCCGACGATAGTTTGAGTCCCATAGATGACAATGCAGTAAATACGCCAAACGATTCTATTGAAAGGGAGTCTATCGGCAGACAAGAGAGCAGTACTGTATTTGATGATACCGCTGCCAACACAGCTTCTCAAGACCCTAACAGCTCGACCTATGACCCTGAAAGTGGGATGACTCTTTATCGAGATGATCAAAGAGTCGTAGCAAGTTTTTAAGAAAGCTCCTAGTCCGTTTATATTAAATAGCCTCAGAAAAACCCATTGTACCCTCTACTCCAGTTAAAAAACCTACGTCGAACATTAATTGACTTTAAAAATAGATATTTCTTCGTTAAACCCAAAAAGGATCAAGTGGCTTATGGATATGAAAAAAACCTACGAGCTTAACGAGTTGTAGATCAGGTTTAATGACCCGATAGTCGCCATGCCTAAAACAACGGCCTTTGAGTACTTTGCATTAAAGTATGGACTAAATACCGGGGCTACAAAAAAGCCTATTAAAAAACCGGGCATCATATATAACCCTGAGATCATCTGTGAGTAGCTAAACTGTCCAAAGTAGTAAAACACTATGAGCATCACTATTGAAAACAGTGTGTAAAGATATGCCAATGTGGCTTTAATGGATTCTAGTGGGTGGTTTTGAAAAAGCATTGCTAATATTTGACCACCGACTGCCGCCATAGCTCCCATAGTTCCTGCAGCTAGTCCACCTAGATAGTTTAGACTAGGTGAGAGTGTAAAGGTCTTGATCTTTAAGCTTATTAGAACAGAGATCAAGATCAAAACGCCAAAGACAAGACCCAAATACTCAAAATGGATACTGTTTAAAAGAAAAACAGCTACAAAAATACCAATAAACATCCCTATGTTTATCTGCAAGACATTTTTTGTATCTATATGTTCTCTACCCTTATATGCCATCATAATAGTAAGTGCTAAAGAAGCAAAGATGATAGGTGTAGGGATGAGCGTGTAGCTAATAAGAGCAAGTACAGGGACAATGATCATGCCCACACTCACACCCGTTGCCATCTGTAAAATAGAGCTAAAGACAAGAAAGATATTTATCATCAAAAAAGTCTCGATCGTCCACTGCATGTATATTCTTTAATTAATTTTTTCCAGACCTGTATGTCACTATCACAAGCAATAATAGCAAAGAGCTCTGATTTTAGCGATTTCTGTTATCAAATCCATTGACGCTGAAGTCTCATAATTTATATGAGGGGTGATAGATGTTTGTCAGGAAAATATTACTTTCTCTAAGTTCAGTAACAAATCTTCTAAACCCACATCTTGAGCACATCAATGACCAATGTTGTGATAAACATAATAGGCTCCAAGCTGAGCCTACAAATATTATTGCTTCAATACTTACTGAAGCCTGTTCATCTGAAGAATCATAGATCTTATACCCCAATGGCAACTTGGATGTAATACTTATCTAGCTCAACCATGCCTTATATTGTGTGGCTTCCAATTTAAAGATACTATCCAAAGCACCCTGTACAAAAAATAGATGAGGGTCATCCCTGAAGGTAAAGACCCGGTAGAGATGGTAATGATCCTTAC
Source organism: Sulfurimonadaceae bacterium (assembly GCA_016744575.1). GTDB lineage: Bacteria > Campylobacterota > Campylobacteria > Campylobacterales > Sulfurimonadaceae > BB26. Next base: position 6,632 of record JADGEC010000153.1, read on the forward strand.
TTTCTCGAGACATCTCCAATTCATTGTGAGAAAGAAAAAAAGGTGTATGCTTGCCACCCGCCGTTGTCTTTACCTCGATGAGGCGATCTGTCCCATCT
>JADGEC010000025.1 GCA_016744575.1 Sulfurimonadaceae bacterium
GTGCCGCCGGGACTTTTTTTGTAGGTGTCTTTTTCTATGGAGATCCGGGGACACTGGCACGATACTCAGGAGTCCTACTCATCATAGCTGGTGTGGTTACGTTAAAGTTTGCACACTAAAGAGTTACCAGATAGGAGGATGACCATCTCTGGTCTCCTCTTAGTACTAGTTTAATACCAATATATATTGTAAAAACACATAATAAAATGTTATTATAGAGAAAAAGGTATTTCTTCGGAGATCTCTATGAACTTTTCATTAAGACAGTTTCACAATAAACATCTAAGAGAGTACCTTGAGCATTCTGATATGGATGTCAGAAATATTGAGCTTCAGCAACTACTTGAAGCAGGTAGCAGACTATACCTTGTCCTGATAACAAACGTCATCATGGGGTCTATGCTGATTCTGATAATATGGGATAGTGTTCCGGAGGTCTTTGTCACAGGCTGGATACTTCTTCTTGCGCTCTCGATCATATCGAGGCTTCTGCTGATGTCAAATTACAAAAAAGCCCAAATAGGGACATTGACACGCTGGAAAGCTTACTTCATCTCTGCCTCTTTCTTTTCCGGTATCATCTGGGGCATGTCCGGACTTCTCATCGAGATCTATGCTTTGGACGCGCATCAGGGTATTGAAGTATTTATTCTAGGTGGGATGGCAGCGGGCTCTATCACCACCAGTACTCCGATACGCTGGAACTATCCGGCATTTATGATCCCTACACTTTCTATGCTGGGTATCTATCTGGTAGTCCAGAATGATAATTCTCATCAACTTATGGCTGTGATGCTCATCTTGTTTATCATCATCTTAAGTGTGATGTCCATAAATTTTAGACGGCTTCAATTTGATCAGCAGGTCTTACTACTTTTGTCATCACGATCCATTGAAAGACTCCATGCATCCGAAGAGCATATGAAAGAGATCACTTCCAGTATGGCCGAAGGTGTATTTGTCCTTGATGCAGAGGGAGCTGCCAGTTACCTTAATCCGACTGCCCTTGAGATGCTTGGTTATACGGAGAAAGAACTTTTGGGTAAAAGATTACATACTTTTATCCATGAGCACATCGATGTACAACGATGCCCGATAGAGAAGGCTGTAAAAGACCATAAAAGGTCATGGGTCAGTGAAGACATCTTTAAGAGGAAAGATCAGAGAAAGATCAATGTACGCTACTCAGTCGCTCCAATAAAAGTCGATGATAAAGACTCTGGGGTCGTCTGTGTCTTTTCTGACATCACCAACGAGCGTCGGGTCCAGCGTGTGCTCGAACGCGAACATCTATTGCATATTGCCGGTCCAGTCATCGTCTTTGACTGGCTCGCAGAGGAGAATTGGCCCGTAGTCTATGTGTCAAGCAATATCACAAGGTGGGGTTATACTCCAGAAGAGCTGATGCAGGGAGAGATCATATTCTCTTCTCTTGTCTACGAGGATGACTTAGCGCGAGTCACAGATGAAGTGACTCGATATACCAATTCAGGTGTAGATGACTTTGAGCAGTACTATCGTATCAAGACACGTGAGGGTGAAGTCATCTGGATCTATGACTATACAGCGATCCAGAGAGATAAAGAGGGTGTTGTGACACACTACTATGGGTACCTTCTTGATATAACAGAACTGAAAAATGCTGAGATAGTCGCCAGAGAACATGCTCAACAAGACCCTTTGACAGGTATCTATAACCGACAGAAGTTCGATGATGCTTTTGAAATGGAGTTTACACGCATGAAGCGCTATTCGCTACCGCTTTCACTGATAATGTTTGACATAGATCACTTCAAACAGGTAAATGACACCTATGGTCACCTTGTGGGAGATGGTGTCCTTCGAGAGATCACTGCATTGGTAAAAAAAGACCTCAGGTCTGTAGATACGTTTGCCCGGTGGGGTGGAGAGGAATTTATGATCTTACTGCCTGAGACCACGATCGCTGATGCCCTCAGGTTGGCAGAAAAGATAAGAAGGAAGATATCCGAGTATGATTTTTCTGGAGTCGGCCATATCAGCTCCAGTTTTGGTGTGGTCGATGCTGCCATATATGATGATACAGATATCTGTCTGGAACGGGTAGATTACCTTCTCTATAAAGCTAAAGAGAATGGCCGTGATAGAGTGGAGAGTTGACATGCTAAAGAGTATACACTTTAGACTTTTCAGAGAAGACTCTGAGACTTGAGATCAGCGTAAGTCAGCACTATAGGTCATTTTATAGATATTCAATTGATCAATATTTACATATTATGTTTATCAGGTTGGTATGTTTTGGGTGTAGTGCTCAGATATATTATTGGAAAGTCCATATTTAGGGGGTTATAGCTGAAGTGGCTCCGGATACTGGATTCGAACCAGTGACCAAGTGATTAACAGTCACCTACTCTACCGCTGAGCTAATCCGGAATATTTAAGAGGTGTGATTATAGTTTATGCAGGTGTTTTTGTCAAGTCTTTTTTCGCTTTCGTTGTGCATTGTCCCGAGGGATATAGAAGATGATACCTGAACGCTCTTTCTTAGTGATACTTCCTTCAGCCAGTAGTGACTGAAGTCCTCTTTTACTGGCTTCATCAAACAGCAGATCGATATCGTCTGTTGTAAGAGGGCGCTTGTCAAGAGTGTTCAGGATCTCCTCTTTACTGTATGAGGAGGGTGACGCACCGGCTTTATGGCGAGAAGCGATATGGATAGGTAGTGATGAGTCAAACTCCATGGCTATATGATGAAGTTCTTTATGGGTGATGGCCTCGACAGGATAGGCTGGAGGTCTGTCTATGGTACCGATATCGATACGTTCAGCTTCCACATCGAGAAGCACACTGTTTAGCGCCTTGATCTCCTCTGTTGTATCGTTAAGGCCATGGACAAACAGGACTTCGATAAAAAGCCGTCCTGTAAAAGCTTTGGAGAATGCTTTTACAGCTTCGGCTATGTTGTCGATCTCTATCCCATCATCAGGACGGTCTATCTTCTTAAACACTTCAGGGGTGATAGCATCAAGAGAGAGTTTGACCTGATCAAGTGAAAGCAGGGTCTGAAAGACTTCAGAGTCACTCAATGTCGCACTATTGGTAAGGATCAACGTCTTCTTGTTAGCTTTTATCGCATCGATCTCTCTTATGAGTTCACGCAAATGAGGATAGAGGGTCGGTTCACCGTTAGCTGTAATAGTGATGACATCGATGTTGTCGTGTTGCTTGAATGCCTCTTGAAGCGCCTGTATGATCGCATCGACTGTGATAGTCTCTGTCTGATGTGAGACAGTAGCAGATGGGGCCAGTTCGCAGTAGAGGCAGTCAAAATTGCACTGTTTAAGGGCAGGGGAGAGATCGATACCCAGAGAGATGCCGAAACGTCGGGAGTTCACTGGGCCGAAGATGATGTTCATGTTACCGTTTTGTCAACTCATGTACAGTATCTACAAGGTATTTCGCATTCTCAGGATCAAGATCAGGCAGCATACCATGACCGAGGTTGAAGATGTGACCGCCTTCGGTACCCATCACATCGATGATGTGCTCGACACCCTCTTTTGTCGCTTCTTTAGAGTACAGACGTGTCGGCTCCATGTTTCCTTGAAGGACGTAAGTGTCACCAAGTTTGGCTTTAGCCAGCTCCATCGGAGTAGACCAGTCGACACAGAAGACATCGAAGTTCCCACCCATCTCAGCGATCTTATCTAAGTAGCCTGAGACGCCTTTAGGGAAGAGGAGTACCGGGATATGTGGATATTTCGCTTTGATGTGTTCAGCGATCTCCAGCATATATTTCCAGCTGAACTCAAAGAACGCCGGCTCTTCAAGTGCGGAGGCCCATGAGTCGAAGATCTGTACGGCGTTGGCACCGGCAAAGATCTGCTTCTCAAGATACTGTTTGATGACATGGGTCAGCTTGGCAAGCAGAGAGTGCATATACTCAGGATCAGTAGCGATCTTTTTCTTGACGATAGCGTAGGTCTTAGTACCCTGACCCTCGATCATATAAGTCGCGAGTGTCCATGGACTTCCGGTAAAGCCTATGAGGGCTTTATCTTCAGCCAGCTCTTTACGGACTAGTTTGATGGTATCATAGACATACGTCAGCTTATCTGCAGCGTGTTCTACTTCAAGGGCATCAAGGTCAGCCTGGGTCTTTAAAGTCTTAGGGAACTTTGGACCAAAGCCTTTGATGAACTCCAGCTCCATGCCCATCTCATTTGGGATGACAAGGATATCACTGAACAAGATGGCCGCATCGACATTCAAACGATCAATAGGCTGAATAGTGACTTCACAAGCCATCTCCGGTGCGTGGCAAAGGTTTAGGAAGTTACCAGCTTTCTCACGGATCGCCATATACTCTGGGAGATAACGTCCGGCCTGGCGCATCATCCAGATAGGGGTGTGTGGCGTCGGTCTGCGAAAACAGGCATCTACAAATATTTGACTCATTTTTATCCTTGAATTAAGAGATGATCTCTATATGGCCTTTTCATCAAAAAGGCAGGTCATGATCTTACTAGTGTTTCCCTACTTTTCCTAAAAAGTAAAGTCCGACTGCTACTGCGGTTATAGATAGTGAGAAATAGAGCATATCTAAAGCTCCGTTGTACTCTGTATATCCGACTTTTTGAAAAAATCCGACGACCAGTACCATGACGATGACTTTGGAGATCTTATCTTTCAGCTGGTCAAGGGAGTGGATCGCAAGGATCTTACTGTCAGCACCCGCAGTATCTTTAGCGGCATCGATCTCGGAGATAAACAGCTCATAAAGTCCAAAAGAGAAGAGCAGCATCACGACACCGATGAGGTAGAGGTCTACAGCTCCGATGATACCGCCGACGACATCATCATGAAAGTTCTCTGGATGTGCATGGGTCAGATAGGTGTTTAGGACGTATTTAGCGGTCTCATAGATATCAAAACTGGCGACGGTAAAGAGTATGACAGCGCCTATAAGGCCAAAGACCACCGCCAGTATGACGATGAACCTTGAGCTCCATAGTGTGTTTTCAAATATTCTTTCCAGCATAATAGGACCCTCTTGATATGATCTTCAACAAAGCGTGATTTTAACATAATTAGTTTAACGTGGAGGGTCTATTGCATTAGCAGCTCTATTTTAGGGGCGATTTGTTTTGTGTTGGAGTGGTGGCAGTGGTTATTATTGTACTTGTGAATGATAAAAGGAGTCACAGCCTTGTCTCATGATCTTTTCTGATGTAGTTGGAACTTTGTTGATCGGTGGGCTAGATCTTGTTAAGCTTTTGATAGGTTTTTTGTGACTAGACTTAAGGTTTATTAGCTAAAAAGGTGAAGAAATTCACCATTCTATTTTATGTTAAGCCTCCGACGGTGCTTCGCACAACGTCTACAGTTTCATAGCTAAGAACGTGAAGCAGTTCATGTCTTCTTAAAATGGGTAGACTATTTTATGTTAAGCCTTCAGCGGTGCTGCGCACATCGCTTACGGTTTCGTAACTAAAAAGGTGAAGCAGTTCACCTTTTTTTAACGTTACTCACCCTCCATCTCGACCCATTTTTGGGCGATGCGGACGGCATTGGTGGCGGCACCTACGCGCAGGTTGTCAGCGACGATGAACATATGAAGCATATTGTCGCGGTAAGGGTCGTTACGGATACGCCCTACAAAGGTCTCGTTCTGGTCGACACAGGCTACTGGCATCGGGTATTGACTCTCAGCCGGATTATCGACGACAACGATATTTGGTGCCTTTGAAAGAAGTTCACGGGCCTCATTGGCTGCGACAGCACTGTCAAAAGTAAGTGTCAAAGATTCAGAGTGACCACGCAGTACAGGTACACGTACACAGGTAGCACTTACCTCTATCTCTTTATGCATGATCTTAGTAGTCTCATTGACCATCTTCATCTCTTCTTTGGTGTAATCGTTCTCTAAGAAGACATCGATCTGCGGTATAAGGTTCAGGGCGATCTGGTGCGGAAACTTGACATGTGGGGACTCATTTAGTTTAAAGGCAAAGAAGTCCTGAAGCTGAGTGACAAGCTCTTCCATAGCTGTCTTTCCACCACCTGAAGTCGCCTGATAGGTACTGACATCGACACGTACAAGGTCATAGGCAGTGTCAAGCGGTTTAAGTGTCTGGACCATCTGGATAGTCGAGCAGTTAGGATTGGCGATGATACCTTTTTTTCTCCACTGCGCGATATCTTCAGGATTCACTTCAGGAACGACCAAAGGGACATCAGCATCCATACGGTAGTGGCTGGTATTGTCGATGACAACGGCACCGGCCTTTACTGCTGAATCAGCATATCTGGCAGTGACAGAGCCTCCAGCACTGAAGATGGCGATATCGATCTCTTCTGCTTCGAATATGGTGTCAGTAAGCTCTTTGATGACTACGTCACGACCATTGAATGTCACAGTGTTACCGGCAGAGCGGGCACTGGCCATTGGGACCAGTTTGTTCATCGGAAAGTCGATCTCCTCAAATACGCGTAGGACTTCTTCGCCTACTGCTCCACTTGCACCGACAACGGCAACATTGTACTTTTTCATGTTTCTTCTCCTGTTATAAGTTGTATGTCTCTATCTTTTTCTTTAACGCACTCTGCGTCATACCCAGCATCTTTGCAGCGTCATCAAGCTTGCCATCACGATCTTCAAGGACCTCGGCGATAAGTTCTCTCTCCATAGAGGCGATAGATTTTTCCTCTTTAAGACCACGGCTCTCAAGAAAGAGTGCCTCTGGGGTGATCTCATCACCTTCACTCAAGATCACGGCACGTTCGACTACCGAGATGAGTTCGCGTATGTTTCCCGGCCAGGTGTATGATAGCATCTGCTTACGGGCCTGCTCACTGAAAGTCTTGGTCTCAAAACCATAGCGTTGACAGTTCTGAAGCAAGATGACATCAGCGATCCCAAGGATCTCCTCTTTGCGCTCACGCAGTGGTGGTATCTGCAGCGGGATAGTGTTTAGACGGTAGTAAAGGTCTTCACGAAAGGTACCAGACGTGATGTTCTTAGCCAGATTGGCATTGGTAGCCGAGATAAGACGGATATCGATCTTGGTCGACTTGGAAGATCCGAGTCGTCGTATCTCACGTTCCTGGATAGTACGGAGCAGTTTTGCCTGAACACCAAAGGGCATCTCAGCGATCTCATCGAGAAAGATAGTCCCTCCGTTAGCCGCTTCGAACTGACCGGCTCGGGCCTCTGTCGCATCCGTAAAAGCCCCTTTCTCAAAACCGAAGAGCTCGCTCTCGATGAGATTATCCGGGATCGCCGCCATATTGATCGCGATAAAAGGCTTTTTAGCACGAGGGGAGTGGTTATGTATGTAGTGGGCAAAGACCTCTTTACCAACACCACTCTCTCCCAGTAGCAAGATACTGGCATCTGTCTTAGCGGCTCGCTCTGTGATATTTAGCAGTTTACTGAGTTCAGGAGAACGTGCCAGAAAACCATCACTGTCTGTCTTTCTTTTAAGCTCGAACTTCTTGACGGTCTTTTGGACCTTGTCTGAACGTTTGATAGCTTTGACCAGCGTTTCGACCTCAAAGGGCTTGAGCAGGAAGTCCTTTACGCCGAGCTGGATGGATTCGATGGCCCGGCTAAGGGTAGCATTACCGGTCATGATGATGACTTCAAATCTACCGTTTAGCTCTTTGATGAACTCGATGCCATCCATACCTGGCATATTGATATCAGTGACTATAAGCTCAAAGGTATCATCTATCTTTTTTAGTGCATCACGGGCATTCTTGAAACTGACGATCTTAAACTCGGGATAGTCTCCCATAGCGATCTCCAGTGACTTACGCATGTTGATGTCATCTTCGACAATCGCGATCTTCATCACCGCCCCCGTAAGCAGGTATTTAGTGAAATATCGGTTATTATGAACCGGATATAACTAAAATATCATTATTTTAACGCGGTTATTTTAGCCAGATCTTGATTAATATCGACTGTGAAACATTGTGGTGGCATAGTGAGTATGGTATGGCTTTGGTTTGTGGCATCGATGTTCTTTTCATGATGATCTATATGAAGTGCACTCTGCTGCATCAGAGAGAAGAAAGTATCATGTTCGCGGGCTATTATCTGGTGCAGATCATCTGACCCACCAGTCTCAAGTAAGATGGATGTCGTGTGTCTGCCTTCACACTTCTGCATGGCACGACTGACGTTGAGCTTCTCATCGACTATGATGGCATCACGGACTACTGCGCGATAACTGATGATATACTCATCGGCCCATAGATGGGGCAGGAATATCAGAGCGCAAATTGTGAGCGTGAGAGGACGATCTCCATCTCGACTTCGCATAGTCCATCTTTAAAGGTAGTCTCGATGATGTTTGCCTGACGGATCATGGCATCGACATGGGTACGGACCATAGAACGCTTGACTATCATGTTCTTGATGGTGTCCTGACCCTCGACACGGACACCCTTGACCTTCTCAGCTATCAGGCGATAGGCATCAGCGATCGCTGCACGTTTTGCTAGGGCATAAGCTTGAGCTGGCGAAGTAGTAGTCATAGGTGCGACACCCTGACCATAGACCGTGATATGTACATTGCTGGTCTCTGTTAGAAGTGACTCACTCTTTGGTGAAGAGGTCACTTTATTGACAGGCGGCGTGTAGGTGGGCTCTTGTGGAGAGGCACAGATGACAGTCGTCTCTGCTGCGGGTTTTGCCTTGACCGTTACATCTGACTGCTCCGCAGAAAAAGCAGTGCCGGTCATCACGACCAGCAGAAGCAGGAAATATCTCATTGGTTTATCCTTGCGATGTAGGGCAGTGGAGATGCCCTATGGTTATCGCAAGGTATCAAGCAAGTACTATTCCAGTTCAGGTGCTGCTGGAGGGTTAGAGAGGTCGTCATCGATCTTCTCTACCTTAGGACAGCGTGAGATGTTAGCGACATCATCACCTTTGACGATATAGACGCCACTGGTGTTTCTACCAGACTTGGAGATGCTTTGCATATCGACACGGATCATCTTACCGGCTTTTGTAAGGGCCATCATATCCATGCTCTCATCGACCATGACACTACCGACTACGGTCGTACCGGTCTTGTTGTTGAGTTTCATGGCGATGACACCTGATCCACCGCGGTTGGTGAGACGGTATTCGGAAGCCGTTGTACGTTTACCTATACCTTTTTCACTGACAGTCAGGATCTCTTGTTCATCATTGTCTATGACATTAGCATCGACGACGACATCACTCTCATGCTTGAACTTGATACCACGTACACCACGGGTAGTACGTCCCTGATCTCTGGTCTTACCGATCTCGAACTTGATACATTGTGCGAACTTCGTAAGGATAAAGAGATACTGAGTCTGTACGGTCGCGATCTTGGCAGTGATAAGGGCGTCATTCTCATCGAGTACGATGGCTCTTACCCCATTACTTCGGATATTTGAGAAGTCGCTAAGTTTTGTCCGTTTCACAATACCTTTTTGGGTGAAGAAGACCAGTGACTTATCATCGCTGAAATCGGTTGTTGGCAGGATAGAGCGGATCTTCTCATCCTGGACAAGGTTAAGAAGATTGACGACTGCTTTACCTTTGGCTGTTCGTGAGCCTTCAGGGATGCGGTAGACCTTCAACCAGTGCAGCTGACCCCGGTCGGTGATGAAGAGCAGGGTGTCATGGGTCATACAGGTGAAGAAGCTTTCGATGAAATCATCTTCATAAGTAGTAAGAGCGGTCTTTCCTTTACCGCCGCGGCGCTGTTTCTCGTAGTTGGTCAGAGGTACGCGTTTGATGTAACCGCGGTGAGAGATAGTGACGACCATCGGCTCATTAGGGATGAGGTCTTCGATGTCTATATCGTCATAGTTGTCCTCTATCTCGGTACGACGCTCATCCGTATAGGTAGCTAAGACTTCTCCAAACTCCTCTTTGATGATGCTTTTGAGTACACTCTCACTCTTAAGGATCGATTCGAGGTATTCGATGAGAGCATGAAGCTCACGCAATTCGTTTTCGATCTTTTCTCGTTCAAGACCAGTCAGTTTTTGCAGGCGCATATCGAGGATCGCCTGAGCCTGGATTGCCGAGAAATCAAACTCACTGATCAATCCCTCTTTAGCAGTCTCCGTATCTTTACTGGCACGGATCAACTTTATGATGGCTTCGATATGATCTAGTGCTTTTTTGAGCCCTTCGAGTATATGGGCTTTAGCTTTAGCCTTCTCCAGATCGAAGATAGTCCGGCGGATGATGACGGTCTTACGGTGGTTGATAAAGTGGTTGAGCATCTCCATCAACGAAAAGACACGGGGCTCCTGATTAAAGATGGAGAGCATGATGATCCCGAAGGTCGTCTGCATGTTTGTCGACTTATAAAGATTGTTGAGTACGATCTCGCTCATCGCATCACGTTTGAGCTCGATGACGACACGAATACCTTCGCGGTCTGATTCGTCACGGATCTCAGAGATCCCCTCGACCTGTTTGTCTTTGACCAGATGTGCGATACTCTCTATGAGGCGAGACTTATTGACCATATAAGGGAGTTCATCGACGACGATGACATCTTTGTTCCCTTTTTTCTCGATATGGGTCTTGGCACGTACTTTAATACGACCTCGGCCTGTCTCATAAGCATCGAGGATCCCTTTTTTACCGTAGATGGTACCGCCGGTAGGGAAGTCTGGTGCTTTGATGAACTCCATCAGGTCTATAAGTGTCGCATCAGGATTGTCCATCAGATGGCCGAGTGCCAAGAGGACTTCACGTGGATTATGTGGCGGGATGTTCGTAGCCATACCGACAGCGATACCTGAGGAGCCGTTGATCAGCAGGTTCGGGACGCGGGTAGGGAGGACTTCAGGCTCTTGGGTAGTGCCATCGTAGTTCTCGACCATGTTGACGGTCTCTTTCTCAAGGTCCTTGAGAAGTTCACCGGCGTATTTTGTCATACGTGCTTCCGTATAACGCATAGCAGCCGCGTTGTCACCGTCGATGGAACCGAAGTTACCCTGGCCGTCGACAAGCATCATGCGCATCGAGAAGGGCTGTGCCATACGAACGAGTGCGTCATAGACGGCAGTATCACCGTGTGGGTGGTACTGTCCGATGACGTCTCCGACGATACGGGCGGATTTCTTATACTTTGCACCGGCGGAGAGATTGAGCTTGTCCATCGCGAACAAGATCCGGCGGTGGACCGGTTTAAGGCCATCGCGTACATCTGGTAGTGCACGGCCGATGATGACACTCATGGAGTAGTCGAGGTAACTGCTTTGCAGTGTATCCTCAATATTGATGTTTTCTATGTCGCTGGTATCTAAGAGGTCGTTCATTCAATGTCCGGTTATGTTAGAATAATTGGGTGATAATAGCCAACAAATACTTAATTTTTGTTTTTAAGTGTGCAGGCTAAGCGGACTATTGGGACTGGAGATTGACTATACTCAAGCCTTTTCAATGCAAAGATCAGTATGATTGCAGAAAAAAGGCTCCTTATGCCATCATCCTCTATCCCCGAAGATAAGTATATGTCTGCTTTCCGGGGCTACTTCTTCTCTCAGCCGCATCAACCCTTCTTTACAGCAGGTATCATCACTGCCATAGTACTTATGCTGATGTTCGGACTGGCCTATAAGGGAGTGTTCTCTCTGAGTGTACCTACACTTATGTTTCATGCTTATGGACTTGTGTTTGTGACCTTTAGTCAGTTCTTCATAGGTTTTCTCTTTACGACCTTTCCTCGTTTTTGCCAATCAGAGGTCATCGATAAGCGGACCTATATATCGGTCTTTTTACTTTATCAGACAGGTGCGTTGCTTTTCATGATGGGAGCGTTCACCGCACAGTCGCTGGTCATAGTCGGTGTGCTCATCCTCTTCTTGGCACATCTGGGAGCGCTGTTGGTGCTACAGCGTATCTATAACGGTTCTAATCCTGCTCTGCGGACAGACCCGTTTTGGATAATGACCGCTTTTTACTTTGGTATAGTCTCTCATGCCCTCTGGATGATCGCCTATGCTCTGGGACTTTTTGATATCTCTTTTGAGTGGCTTATCGCTCTGGCTACATCGATGGCGATGAACATGTATCTTATTCTCCTTGTCTTTGCTGTCGCACAACGTATGGTGCCGTTCTTTTCGCACTCATTTGAGCCTAAAGACCCGCATCTGGGAAAGATAGTCTTCATCGGTATCGTGATCAAGACTTTTTTAGCCCTCATGCAGTGGCAGGTGCCTGAGTCCGTACTAGACGTCTTGCTTGGTCTTTACATACTAAGGGAGTTTATAAGCTGGAAGCTGCCTGTGTTCAGTTCACTCGCCATCCTTTGGGTACTGCACCTGGCACTTTTTTGGTTGCCGGGAGCTTTGATATTAGGTGGAGTGTTTGAACTGCTTGGCTGGAGGATGGAGAGTTCGTTCGCATCCTTGCAGACGCATCTGTTGGCGCTGGGTGTGTTGACGACCATCCTCATAGGCTTTGGTACCCGTGTCACGCTTGGTCATTCTGGACAACCGCCAGAAGCAGATAAGATCGCCAAAGGACTTTTTTGGATGACACAGGTCCTTTTACTCAGTCGTCTGCTCTATTCGCTTAATAGTGGTCTTGGTCTTAGTGCGTTTTGGCTCTTTGACCTTTCCCTCACCTTATGGGTCGTACTGTTTGGCATCTGGTCTTGGCGTTATGGTCCGATACTGGTAAGAGGAAAGAAAAGTGATTAAAATTTAATCAACTATTGTGAATTAACTGCTCAATATTATTTTATACTTTGCCTTATAAAGAGTCAACATCTATTGACTGTTGAAAATCAAAGGGGTAAGAATGAAAAAATGGTTTCTCTCATTATTATTGCTATTGCCGACATTGGCACTGGCTGAAGACACACTCGATACAGGTGATACAGCGTGGATGATGATATCTACGGCACTGGTACTTCTGATGACTCCAGCAGGTCTGGCACTGTTCTACAGTGGTATGTCAAGAAGCAAGAACATCCTCAACACATATGCGATGGTCATGGGTGCGTTTGTCCTTGCGTTTGTCGTCTGGATAGTAGCCGGTTACTCTATAGCGTTCGGTACTGCTGATGGTAGTATGAACGCGGTCATAGGTGGCTTCTCACATATAATGCTCGATGGTATCAGCTGGACAGACCTTAGTGGCAGTTATCCCACTTATGTCTTCATCGTGTTTCAGGGGACGTTCGCAGCGATCACTGTCGCTATTGCGAGTGGTTCGGTAGTCGAGCGTCTGAAGTTCTCGACATGGATGGTCTTTGTAGTCTTGTGGGTCCTGATCGTCTATGCACCGATCACACACATGGTATGGGGTGGTGGTTACCTGTTTGACGAAGGTGCTCTTGACTTTGCCGGTGGTACAGTCGTCCATATGAACGGTGGTCTTGCCGGTCTGGTCATGGCGATGATGCTAGGTAAGCGTAAAGGTTACCAGACAACAGCTATCAAGCCTGTAAGTATTATCTTCACTGCACTTGGTGCAGCGCTGTTATGGTTCGGTTGGTATGGGTTTAACGGTGGTTCAGCATTTGGTGCTAACGCTATCGCTGGTCTGGCTTACTTGACTACGACGATCGCTGCTTCAGTAGCGGCTCTTGGTTGGATGCTGCTTGAGTGGATCACCTACAAGAAAGTCACACTACTAGGTATAGCGACAGGTATTATCGCTGGTCTGGTATCTATCACACCGGCAGCAGGTTTTGTCAGTGTATCAGGTGCTTTCATCATCGGTGTCATCGGTTCAGTGTTCGCCTTTTACGGTGTGACGATGCTTAAGAAAAAATTAGGATATGATGACAGTCTGGATGCTTTTGGTGTACACTTTCTTGCCGGTCTCTGGGGTGCTATCGCCACAGGTATCTTCGCACTAAACGATCAGGACCTTTTATGGGACGGACCGTTAAAAGAGAGTGGTGATAGAATGGGGCAGATCCTTGTACAGTTTGAGTCAGTGATAGTAGTAGGTCTTATCACACTGGTCGGAACAGTCGTAGTCTATTATATCGCATCAGCGCTGACTGGTGGCGGACGTGTCGATGAGGATATTGAGACAATGGGTCTTGACGAAGCGGTCCATGGTGAGCGCGGGTTTAACTTATAGTCTTAACGCTAAAGAGCAAAGCTCTTTCAGTTATGTGCTTTGTGTGATCGAACATATTAAGTACAAGGTCTTCTCTAGCAGAAAGCCCATACGCCCTAGGCGTTTTTTTAAGGAATATATATGAAAAAGATAGAGACAGTCATCAAGCCGTTTAAGCTCGAAGATGTAAAAGATGCGCTGGCAGAGATCGGTATCACCGGTATGACTGTGAGTGAAGTCAAGGGTTACGGTCGTCAGAAAGGGCACAGTGAGCTATATCGTGGTGCAGAGTATGTGGTAGATTTCCTTCCGAAGATCAAGATGGAGATGGTCGTGGGTGAGGAACAGGTCGACCAGGTCATCAACACCATCATAGCAGCAGCACGTACAGGAAAGATCGGTGACGGTAAGATCTTTGTCAGTGATATCGCTAATATCGTCCGTATCCGTACCGGCGAGACAGACTCAGAAGCGATCTAGTAAGATGTAGCAGGGACACTTGTCCCTATTAAATACTATCTCATGATGTATAGAGCTCTTTAGACCTCTTTTCACATTTTGAGATGATCAGACTATTCCCCACACAATAAGACCCAACTTTGATCTAAGAACGGAGTCCTTTCATGGAAGACTTTACTGATGTACAATATATATTGACCAGCTTTTTGATGCTGATGATGGGTGCTCTTGTCATGTGGATGGCCGCAGGTTTTGCTATGCTTGAAGCTGGCCTGAGCCGTACGAAGAACAATGTCGTCATCCTCTTGAAGAACATCATCCTCTATTCAGTCGCCAGTGTGATGTTCTATGTCATCGGTTACAATCTGATGTATGGTGGTAATGGTGCCTTTATGGGTGACTTTGCCTTTGCACTCTCTGGTATAGCGTATGATGACCACTCTGTTATGGCAGATTTTTTCTTTCAGGTGGTCTTCGTCGCAACGGCCTCATCGGTCATCTCTGGCGTGGTGGCTGAGCGGATGAGACTCTGGCCTTTCATCATCTTTGTCGTTATACTATCTGGGTTTATCTATCCTATTCAGGGACATTGGTCCTGGGGTGGTTCAGATCTTGGTGGCTTTCTGGAGGGCTTTACGGATTTTGCCGGTTCGACAGTCGTTCACTCGGTAGGAGGCTGGGCTGCACTTGCAGGAGTGATACTGCTTGGAGCGCGTAAAGGAAAATATACCAAAGATGGTAAAGTGCGTCCTATACCTGGATCAAACCTGCCTATGGCGACTTTGGGAACACTTATCCTCTGGCTGGGTTGGTTCGGTTTTAACGGTGGTTCGGTGCTGGCGATGGGAAGCAGAGCAGATATAGACTCGATCGCACTTGTCTTTGCCGATACCAATATGGCGGCTTCTGTGGGCGCAATATCTGCCGCGATCATGACACAGCTGATGTATAAGAAGGTAGACCTGACTATGGTCCTTAATGGTGCACTTGGCGGTCTTGTCGCGGTCACGGCAGGCCCGGACCTAGGCATGTTTGCAGCGACTATAGATGGTGCAGTCGCCGGTATCTTGGTCGTTGTTGCTATCCCGATGTTTGACAAGCTTCGTCTAGATGATCCTGTCGGAGCACTCTCTGTTCACTTGGTCAATGGTATATGGGGGACATTGGCAGTAGCGATCTGGAACCCGGAGGTCTCTTTCCTGACTCAGTTCAAAGGTATCATGGTAATCGGGCTTTTTACTTTTATAAGCTCTTTGGCAGTGTGGTATCTGCTTAAAGTCCTTATAGGTATTCGGGTGAGTGAGGAAGAGGAGTATGATGGTGAGGATATACATGAAGCCGGTGTAGAGGCTTATCCAGAATTTGCTAAAAACCTTAAATGAATTTTAGATAAGATAACGCCAGAAGAGCTGAATGCTCATACAGGGGCACATCTGGCCTAAAATCAATAAAGCGGAGTAGTCAATGAAAAGAATCGAAGCAGTCATCAAACCGTTCAGACTCGAAGATGTCAAAGACGCACTGGCAGATATCGGGATCACCGGTATGACCGTCAGTGAAGTCAAAGGGTATGGTCGTCAAAAAGGCCACAGTGAGCTGTACCGTGGAGCAGAGTATGTGGTCGATTTCCTTCCGAAATTAAAGATGGAGATGATCGTCGCCAATGAACAGGTCGATCAGGTCATCGAGACGGTCGTCTCAGCAGCACGTACAGGAAAGATCGGTGATGGTAAGATCTTTGTCAGTGATATCGAGAAGATCGTCCGTATCCGTACGGGTGAGACAGATGCAGAAGCGATCTGATCTTCACTCCCTTTTTACCTCCCCGCTTTACGGGGACAAATAAAATAACACTTTTTAGCACTAATTTGTAGTGATCTTTAGCCAATATAGTAACTTTCAACATTATTAGAGACAAAAAGTAGCCTCTTTTAGCATCACTTTACTGACTGATAATTATAATTACGATCAAACTTTATTTAAAGGCTAATAGATGGCTGAAGCAGACTTCTCCTATATTATTGATACTTTCTTCACACTTTTTGCGATGACACTGATCATCTTCATGGTCCCGGGTTTTGCCATGCTTGAAGCCGGACTGGTGCGGACCAAGAACGTCACGGCGGTACTTACGGTCAACACGATGATCTATGCAGTGGCATCTATGGCCTTTTTTCTGGTAGGTTACACACTGGCCTTTGGTTCCTGGGAGAACAGCTCGATGAGTATGTGGGCAGCTTTTCTGTTTCAGATGGCCTTTGTAGGTAAGACCATCAACATCATGAGTGGCGGAGTAAGTGAGCGTGTTCGTCTCATTCCCTTGACCATCTTCGCGGTCATCATGGGGGCTTTGATCTACCCGACTATCGTCAACATCTCTTGGGGAGCGGATATGCTTGATGGCACGATGTTTGATATCAATATGTACGACCTTGCCGGCTCTACGGTCATCCACTCTACCGGAGGCTGGGCACTGCTGGCAGCGATCCTTATCGTGGGTGCACGTAAAGGTCGTTATGTGGGGAAAAGGATCCGTGTTATCCCGGCATCGAACATCCCCTTGGTCGTTCTTGGTGCTTTTTTGCTTTGGATAGGCTGGTTTGGTTTTAATGGTGGTTCGGTCGGATCTATTTCGTCAAAAGAGAATGCTGACGCGGTCGCTTTGACCATCATGAATACCAATACAGCAGGTCTTGCCGGAGCCATCATCGCTGGAGTGTTGATGTATATTCGTTATAGATTGCTCGATATCACTATGATCTTAAATGGGGCACTTGGTGGATTGGTGGCTGTCACAGCCGGTCCAGATCTGTATGATATCCATACCCCGATCTTGATCGGTGCTATTGGTGGTACCCTGGTCGTATTTGCCGTTCCGATATTTGATAAGCTGAGACTTGATGATCCGGTGGGTGCACTATCTGTCCACCTTGTCAATGGTATCTGGGGGACCTTGGCTGTGGGTATCTTTGCTGCGAACCCTGCTGAGGGGATAACCTTTTTTGGACAGCTAAAAGGTGTACTGGTGGTCTTCGGAATTGTCTTCCCAAGTTCACTTGTCGTAATATATGTGATCAATAAACTCATCCGTTTCCGGGCAGAAGATGATGCGCAACAAGAAGGGATGGATGTCAATGAGTGTGGTGTCGAGGCATACCCTGAGTTCAAGCGGGCTATCTAGCAGCATCACTTATAAAAAAAAGTTATGTGATCGCTGTCACTGACTATAGATGCTATCTATGGCATACTGCTCTTATAGAATAAAAAAGGAGCTGTTATGTGTATGCCACATGGATCTGGTGCTCCACTCTCTTTAGATACACCAGAGCGTAGCAGACCTAAACGACATATCGATTTTGATAAACGAAGACTTGAACCCGATCCGGACTTCATAGATGAACGGACTAGACCGTATGAGGCGAAAAAGAGTACAGGCCTGTTAAATGGACTTAAAAGACTTTTTGGTGGATAATCGGAGCTAAGCGTATCTCTTCTCCAGATCCCTACCTCACACCAGATACTTTGGATCTAACACCTTTATAACTCTCTTTTATGTAAAATCCCAACTATGTATAGGTTCAGCAGCTCCTTTTTTCTATCTTTTACAATCCATGCCCTCCTGGCCTTGCTGGCCGTAGGGTTTTATCAGGAAGTACGTTTGCATACACCAGCTGCTGAAAAGTCAGTATGTGTCTCATTGACACATTGTGTCGAATCCTCACCGATCACTCCCAAACAAGTGAGTATAAAACCACCACCACCTCTTCCTAAGAAGATAGAAGTAGTACAACCGCTACCTCCCAAACCGATTGTCAAGGTCGAACCTAAGCCTGTCATAAAAGCGCCGCCAGTGATCGAACCTGTTCTTGTGGAAGAGGTCGTGATCGCAGACCCTGATACTGATATGGTAGCCGAGGTGCCAAAGAATACGATAGCTGTGTCCAGTCAACCTGAGATAGAGAGTGACTCAGCTCCGACTCCTACTGTAGAGGATAGCTACTTGGAAGAGCATCTAGCAGAGATAGCACGACTACTCCAAGAGCATCTGTACTATCCAAGATCAGCAAGAAAAAGAGGTATTACCGGTGAGGTGATCGTAGCCTTTGAACTTTTGAAAAATGGTGAAGCAAGGGCTATTGAGGTACGATCAGGTTCGCGAGACTTGTTGAATCGTGCAGCTATAACCACCATAGAACGACTATCAGGAGAGTTTCCAAGACCCCAGGAAGTCATCTCTCTTCAGGTCCCTATACGTTATCAATTACAATAGAAAATCCCTGTTGTATACGGTACCAAAATAACACCAAAAAATCACATTTTTTCTTCAACTTCTGAACAGTCTTAAAGCGCTATACTTCCGGGTTTAAAATAGAAAAATAACTTTTGTACTTTTTAATATAACATTCTTGGTGATACTATCTTTGTATCATACTATCTTTATTCATGTAAAAAGAGGAAGTATAGACATATGACAAATATCATACTATGTGGTGGTACCGGTACGCGTCTGTGGCCGATGAGTCGGACATTGATGCCCAAACAGTTTGTCAAGCTCTTTGATGAGCAGTCACTGTTTCAGTTGACGTTGACAAGAAACCTCGAGACCTGTGATACCCATATGATAGTCTCGAACGCCGAGCAGTATTTTCTGGCCGTTGACCAGATGCAAGAGCTTCAGATCGCGGTAGAGGGTGAACATGCCAAGTTCCTATTAGAGCCGGTAGGTAGAAACACCGCCCCTGCTATTGCGTTGGCTTGTCTGGCCCTTGAGCCTGAGGAGATCGTACTGGTCTCGCCTTCCGATCATCTTATTAAAGATACTAAAGCCTATAGTAAGGTTATTGCCCATGCCAAAAGTCTGGCGGAGGATGGTGACCTTGTGACCTTCGGGATCACTCCTGAGTTCGCTGAGACCGGATTTGGTTACATCGAAGCTGATGGTGAGGATGTCAAGGCTTTTCATGAGAAGCCTGATGCTATTAAGGCTCAAGACTATGTTGATGCCGGTAATTACTACTGGAACAGCGGGATGTTCTGTTTTAAAGCCGGTGTCTTCCTTGAAGAGTTGAAGAAGTACTCACCGGAGATATATGAGACATCTGTAGTTGCTTATACATCGGCGACTCAAGATGGCATGATCCGTATAGACCATACGGCTATGGCCAATATCCCCGAAGATAGCATAGATTATGCAGTGATGGAGAAGAGTGAGCGTGTGAAAGTCGTCGCAAGTAGCATTGGGTGGAGTGATCTGGGTAGCTTCGATGCACTCTCCGAAGAGTTTGAGAAAGACGCTGACGGTAATAGCGTGGATGATAACCTGATTCTCATGGATGCAAAAAAGAACTTCGTCTACTCCAGCGATAGGATGATCACTCTCGCTGATGTGGATGAGCTGATCGTCGTGGATACTCCCGATGCACTGTTAGTCACAAAAAAGGGAAGTTCTCAGAAGGTCAAGAAGATCGTCAATGAGCTTAAGGCGCGTAAAAGCGACCTTCATCATATCCATCTGACGGCACACCGTCCATGGGGTACCTATACTATATTGGAAGAGAGTGAGAACTATAAGATAAAACGTATTGTCGTCAAGCCCGGCAAACGTCTCTCACTTCAGAAACATTTTCATCGTAGTGAGCACTGGATAGTCGTCAGTGGGACGGCGAAGGTGACTGTTGGAGAGAAAGAGATATTGGTAAGACCCAATGAGTCGACTTATATCCCCTTGGGAGAGATCCATCGGTTAGAGAATCCAGGAAAGATAGATGTGGTCCTTATTGAGGCTCAAGTAGGCAGTTATCTGGGGGAAGACGATATCGTCAGACTTCAGGATGATTTTAAACGCGATTAAAAAGGTAATAGATGAGTAAAAAAGTAGCACTAATAACAGGTATAACAGGACAGGATGGCTCTTATTTGGCAGAGTTCCTTCTAAAGAAAGGATATGAGGTCCATGGTATCAAACGTCGTACTTCGCTTTTCAACACAGACCGTATCGATCACCTCTATCAGGACCCGCATGAGAAAAATGTCAACTTGACGCTTCATTTTGGTGATATGACTGACTCGATGAACCTTACGCGTATCATCCAAGAGACGCAACCTGATGAGATCTATAACCTTGCTGCTATGAGTCATGTCGCCGTCTCTTTCGAGACACCTGAATATGTCGCTAATGCTGATGGTACCGGAACGTTACGTATTCTTGAAGCAGTCAAACTCCTAGGTCTTACCAGTAAGACACGTATTTATCAGGCCTCTACCTCTGAGCTCTACGGTAAAGTCCAGGAGGTCCCACAGACTGAGACGACTCCTTTCTATCCACGTTCACCTTACGCGGTAGCGAAGATGTATGCTTACTGGATCACGGTCAATTATCGTGAGGCTTACAATATGTTCGCCTGTAACGGTATCCTCTTTAACCATGAGTCACCAGTACGTGGTGAGACTTTCGTCACACGTAAGATCACCCGTGCTACTTCCAAGATAGCTCTTGGTCTTCAAGATAAAGTCTATCTTGGTAATCTCGATGCCAAACGTGACTGGGGCCATGCCAAGGACTATGTCAAGATGATGTGGTTGATCTTGCAAGCCGATGAGCCTGAAGACTGGGTCATCGCTACGGGCGTCACTACGCCTGTACGAGAGTTCGTCCGTATGTCTTTCGCATACGCAGGTATCGAAATAGAGTTCAAAGGTGTAGGTGTGGATGAGAAGGCATATGTAGTCTCTTGTTCGAATCCTGACTATCAGATAGAGATCGGTAAAGAGGTCGTCGGTGTAGACCCACGTTACTTCCGTCCTACTGAAGTGGACCTGCTTATCGGTGATCCGACTAAAGCAGAACAGAAACTGGGCTGGACACGTGACCATGACCTCAAAGACCTTGTCGATGATATGATGCAGAGTGATCTCAAGCTCATGACTAAAGACCAGTACCTTAAAGATGGTGGTTATACTACCATGAACTATTTCGAGTAGGACCTGTAGTGAACAAAAACAGTAAGATCTACATAGCTGGACATCGAGGGCTGGTAGGCTCTGCCATCGTCAAGAACCTTGAGTCTAAAGGCTATACAGACCTTGTATACAGACGACATGCAGAACTCGATCTCACTGACCAGCAAGCTGTCGCGGAGTTCTTTCAGACCGTGAAGCCGGAGTATGTGATCTTGGCTGCTGCCAAAGTAGGTGGGATCGTCGCTAATAACACCTACCGCGCTGACTTTATCTATGAGAACCTGCAGATCCAGAACAACGTCATCCATCAGAGTCATCTTAACGGTGTTACGAAGCTGCTCTTCTTGGGCAGTACCTGTATCTACCCTAAGATGGCTCCGCAACCGATGCCTGAAGACAGTCTACTCACTGATACGCTCGAATACACCAATGAACCATATGCTATCGCGAAGATAGCAGGTATCAAGATGTGTGAGAGTTATAACCTACAGTACGGTACCAACTATATCTCTGTCATGCCGACGAACCTTTACGGTCCTAATGATAACTTCGACCTGGAGAAGAGTCATGTCCTTCCGGCTTTGATCAGAAAGATACATTGTGCGAAACTTCTAAACGAAGGTAAGTATGATGAAGTAGTCAAAGACCTTGGTGTCGAGACACTTGAAGAGGCTAAGAGTTATCTTCAGGGCTTTGGTGTGGATGAGAAGCGTGTGGAGATCTGGGGCTCGGGTAAACCGATGCGTGAGTTCCTCTGGTCTGAGGATATGGCAGATGCCTGTGTCTTCTTACTTGAGAACAGAGATTTCAAAGACACTTATGAGAGTGTTGATGGCTCCAATGACAGCTGTACTCCAAACAGTGTCCAGACGACAGAGATAAGAAATACCCACATCAACATCGGTACCGGTAAAGATGTCTCTATCAAAGAGTTGGCTTATCTCATCAAAGAGGTCGTCGGTTTTAAAGGTGAGTTCACATTCAACACTGACAAGCCTGATGGTACGATGAAAAAGCTCACGGACGTCTCAAAGCTTCATGGACTTGGCTGGCAGCATAAGGTCGAGTTGGAAGAGGGTGTACGCAAGATGTATGGATGGTATCTTGATAAATAGACTGACTAAGCGTATAATGTCATAATGTTTTATTTAACAGGATCAGATGAATGGTTGATCTTTCTGCAATAAGACTTGACCAGCGCTTTGATACCTTTGATATAAAGCATGATGTTTGTGTTTGATCAGTATGCTTATGGTCAATAAGATGAAGAAAGTGATATTGATCACTTCATCACGAAGGACTCTTCAGAAGATAACATGCATGTTTTTAAAAAATATCATATAGGCATACATAGTAGACTGAAAAGAGAGGGTCACATTATGAATGAAGATGCTTAAGGGAGAGTGTTACAAAGTGATCATGAAAGAGGAGACGATCTTATATACAAAATAAGATGTATGCTCAAGAGTGGCATGAACTCTCGTATTGAGACTTATATTGGGTAAGTGATGAGCTTTAAGAACAAAAATAGCAGAGAAAGTGCTTTTACTGTTTTATGCAAAGAGAAATCGATCATTATTGATTTAGCAAAAAAATAGTATTGAAGGGTTTATGTGTATAAAAACGATTCAGTTGTTTATTCATCACAAGATAAGAAAGTAAACTTTATTTGTGCTTTTGTTGAATTATGGCGACAGCTTTATACTAATAGAGCACAAGTACTTGTCTCTATAAAAAAAGATTTTAAAGTCAAATACCATGATACTCTTTTAGGTATGTTTTGGGCAATAGTGATCCCAATTATCCCTATGACTGCATATATGATGCTTTCATCGATCAAAGCTATAAACTCTTCTACAGATATGCCTTATGTCTTTTATATCGCACTTGGGATAACACTTTGGATGTTCATGTCGAAGATCATGCGAGAATCGATGATGGCTATCAAAAAAGAAAAAGCCATCTTGACTAAGACTAACTACCCTCTTATCAGTATAGTGTTTTCAAAGATGGGGGAAGTCTTGACAGATACGATGATAAGGATCATAGCTGTTATCGGTATCATGATATGGTTTCAGATCACTCCTGATCCAATGAGCTTTATACTTGGACTTGTCTTACTTATACCGATCTTTTTTTTCGCACTCTCTACAGGAATGGTCTTAAGTATCATAAACACTATTATCCCCGATACACGAAGACTTTTTGATATTGTCATGCGCTATGGTATTTTTCTCTCTTCTGTGATATTTCCTTTTCCAGTCGAAGGTATATTAGGTGCTATCAATCGTTTTAATATATTTAATACTTATATCAATGCTTTTAGAGATCTGATCTATCATGGAAAAATATTTGATCTCTCTTTACTTGGGTATACAATAGTCTTTACAATACTCATGACTTTTCTGGCTGCCAAGATCATCCATTATATGAATTATAGAGTAAGGGCATATATATGATGGACGATACGAAAGCTATTGAGATCGACTCTATCTCTAAACGATTCTCTAAAAACACAAGATCCTCAAGAATACAATTAAAACAGATCTTATTTGAATGTCTCTTTGGTACAAAGACAAGTAGGGATCTCAATAGCGGTGAGTTCTGGGCATTAAAAGACCTTAGCTTTGATATCAAAAAAAATGAGAACATCGCGATCCTCGGTCATAATGGTGCGGGAAAAAGTACTTTGCTTAAGATGCTTAACGGTATCTACCTGCCAGATGAAGGAGAGATCAGGATCCAAGGCAGCATGGCAAGTGTACTAGAACTCTCGACCGGTTTTAATAAGGAGCTTAGTGGTCTACAGAACATCTATCTGAAATGTTCACTTTTAGGTATTCCTAAACAAGAAGCTAAAGCCCTAGTCAAAGATATCATTGACTTTTCTGAATTGGAAGAGTTCATGGAGACACCTTTATCTCATTACAGTTCTGGGATGAAAGCACGTCTTGGATTTGCTATTGTCGTGAATATTAAACCTGATATCCTGGTTTTAGATGAAGTCTTTGCAGTTGGTGATAAAAACTTTAAGTCAAAGTCAGAAAAAGCCATCCGTACCCTCAGTCAGAACACAACGACTATCATTGTCTCACATAGTATGAACATAGTCCAAAAGACAGCTGATCGGGTACTGGTCTTACAAAAAGGAAGACTTGTCTTTGACGGTGATGTCAAAGAAGGTATAGCATATTACAACGCAATGAAATAACATCATATAGAGGAAGGATGAGTAAAACAGTGTATACTTAGAATCATGAAAAAAGGTATATACACAAAATGAAAAAATGATAATATTAGTGTGTTATCTTGGGTTTTCGGCAAATACAAAAAATATTTTTTTACGATGTTGTCAGGTAGCAGCCTTTTGAAAGCCATATGATAGATATCATCATAAGTGTTGATGATGCTCAAGAGTATTACAGCACATGGGATCAGAAAGTGTTGAGGTGAGGAACACCATTGGAAAGGTGCTCTTTACACAAAGATGTTTGGAATGTATGTCAGTCTCGAAACGCTTAGCAGACCCATACAGAATCAAAGTGAAGCAAGGGTCTAAGAGACTTCGACCTATATAGGTCGAAGTGTCAGTACCTAGATCATGGAAGCTATGATCGGCGCAATAAAAGGGAATAAACATATGAAAGTAATTATATTAGCTGCAGGTATTGGTTCTAGATTACGACCGTTAACACATTCAAAGCCAAAAGGTATGGTCAAGGTCAATGGGATGCCGATCATAGAGCATCAGATCAAGGCATATCTGCAAGCAGGCGTAAGATTAGAAGATATTAATATTGTAGTAGGGTATAAGGCTAATTTTATTGACGACTTTTTAAACAGTGAATACCCAGAGATAAATATTATCACTAATGAACTGTATGATACGACTAATAATATGTTCTCATTGGACTTGTGCTTGAATGCGATCGATGCTGATGACACCTTTATCAGCAATGGCGATTGTGTCTATGATCCTGCTATTATGGAATCATTTATAAGCAATGGGCCTGAAAATAGTGTGGCAAGTGATAAAGACTCATACACCGATGAGAACATGAAGATCATTGTACAAGATAATAAGATCAAACATATCTCAAAGCAGATCAAGCAGCCTGAAGCATATGGGAACTCTATTGACCTGTATAGAGTGAGTCGAGACTCGATCCCAAGATTAAAAGAGCTCATCAAGCAGATGATAGAAGAAGACCCCAATCTATGGTCCGAACTTGCACTTGATAAGCTATTTGCTTTTGTGGACTTTGAGCCGTTCGATATCTTAGGTAGACATTGGATGGAGATCGACAATTATGATGATCTCTATGAAGCTGAAAGGAAGTTCTCAGCTTTCAGTCTAGACACAAAAAAAAGCCTAGTCTTTGACCTTGATGGTACCGTATACCTAGGTTCCAGACCTATTCAGAACACAATTGACTTTATCAAAGAAAATGATAATAGATTTGATTTCTATTATATGACGAACAATACATCTAAAAGTCTGAGTGATTATGTAAAGAAGCTTAGTGATTTTGGGATCTCTACATCTTTAGACAAAATAATCTCTCCACTTATCCCTTTGATCGAGTATCTTGAAAAACATAATCTTAAGAATATTTATATAGTAGGTAATAGTACTTTTAAAGAGTATCTTCAAAGTAACCTAAAAAATGTTGACTTTACTAACGATAGAGATAAATGCCAGGCAGTACTCGTAGCTTATGATACAGAATTGGACTATGAGAAACTAAAAGATGCATCTATACTACTGCACGATGAGAAAATAAAGTTCTTGGCAACACACCAGGATGTCGTATGTCCTACTGAATATGGCGATATTCCAGATATAGGGGCTATACTGAAGCTTCTTGAACTGACAACACACAGAACACCGACGACTTTTTTTGGTAAACCGAATGCAGTCTTATTGGATCCGATCACCAGAAAATATAAGACAGAAGAGATAGCTATTATTGGTGATAGATTATACACGGATAAGGTATTGGCTAACAATGCAATGATCGACTTTATAATGGTCCTTAGCGGGGAGACAAAAAGAGAGGATATTGAAGATGTCACTGTTTTTCCTGAGCTTATTGTAAAAGATATGGGAGATATGTCTTAATGAAAATTGCTATTATTGGCGGTGGTTCTTTTGGTACGGCGATCGCTCAAGTGTTAGCTACGAATAACGACATGACGTTGCTAATGCGTAATAAAGAATTAGTGAATACTATAAATTCATCAAAAGTCAATACAGCATATTTTCCAAATATTCTATTAGATGACAATATCAGTGCCAGTACAGATTATAAGAAGAGTGGTGAAATGGATATTGTCATCTTCTGTGTCCCATCAAAATATGTTATTTCTGAGTATAAAAAAATAAAACCTTATATTTCAAAGAAAACAGTGTTAATAAATACCGCAAAAGGATTTGCAACAAAACGACAAACCATATTGAAGACTATTAAAAAAGAGCATAAAAATAGTTTTTCGATCTTGGGTCCCACCTTTGCAAACAATCTTATTAAAAACGAATACTCAGCATTTACTATTGCATCTGACAGAGAAGAGCATTTTGATCTAGCAAAAACGATCTTTCGTAATACAAATGTTATTATTGATCATTCAAAAGAGTATGAATTGATAGAGATGGCATCCATATTAAAAAACATCTTCGCTATTGCCAATGGTCTTTATGATTCACTTGATGATGGAGTAAATACAAAGTACGCCTTTTTAACACAGTCCTATAAGGAATTGATAATAATCCTTGAAGCGATGTTTGGAGAGATCTCAGATAACTATACAAAAAATGCTGTCTTTGGTGATCTACTATTGACATCATTGAACGATCAAAGTAGAAATAAGACTTTGGGTCAACTTATTGGTAGAGGGTTTTATACAGTCAATAAGAAATCAGGAGTCATCCTAGAAGGAGTCCGTTCCGCTAAAAAGATCCATGCTATTACAAATCAATATAGACTAAATACACCGATCATAGCATTTGTCAACGATATTCTAAAGGGTGAGAATGTGAATAAAGCGCATAATAGATGTCTGCAGGAAATCAAAGACATTGGCTACTTATAAGTCGAAGACGGAATACTTATTTAGTCGTGCTACAGGACACTCCAGATACTAGATCAGTATATGTACAGGATCACAACGTTTGATGATGTGATGTCTACTTGAAAGATGATGTATTGAATATGGATATGTACAGAGTCGACATATTAAAAATCAGGGGGTAGAGGATTCTTATGAGAAAAAAGAAAAAGATAAGAAGTGAGATCAAAAAAATAATCAGGGTCTTGAAGCGGACCTTGATCTTTATGATATCTCACTTTATAAAAAAAGATAAGAACATATGGGTATTTGGTGCACATATGGGGAAAAAGTACACCGATAACGCCAGATATTTGTATGAGTACATAAATGCTAATACTGACATCCAGGCAGTATGGTTAACGAAAAATAAAAAAGTGGTAAAAGAGTTAAGGAAACAAGGATTACCCGCCTATTCTATGTATAGTAAACAAGGTAGGTTTTTTGCGATGAGAGCGAAAGTCGCATTCTATACACATAGAAGTATTATCTACTTCGATCTACCTTTTTACGCTTTTACAAAAAAGACAAAGTTGGTTCTTTTATGGCACGGCATACCATTGAAAAAAATAGGGTATGATGACAAGATCTTTAGTTTTAAAGATGATGAAGAGAGTCTTAAATATAAAATAAAAAAATTTAAGAAAGAAAGACTATTCCCTTTTTTCAACTATGCACATCAACCAGATGTGGTCTTAGCGTTATCTACAACGACAGTCAAACTTTTCTCGCAGGCATTTAGAGTCCCAGAATCAAATGTCTTGATCACTGGATACCCAAGAAATGACATGTTTTTTGAAGAAAATAAGATCGTAGAATCAAAACATAAGAACAAACATGCCATATATATGCCGACTTTCAGAAACAAAGGTGCTGGCTTTGACCTTTTCATGCAGTATGACTTTGATGTAGAAGAGTTTGATAGGTTTTTAGAGGCTGAAGGTGTACGATTGTATATTAAATTACATCCTTTTAACCATCCCACAGAAGCATTATTAAGAAAGATAATGTTTTCAGACAATATTCGATTTTTGAACTATGATGCGATCTACGATGTCATAAATGATTTTGATATACTGATCACTGATTACTCAAGTATATATTTTGATTTTTTGTTATCAAAAAAACCTATCATCTTTACACCATTTGATCACGAAGAGTTTATTGAAGGACACAGGGAACTCTATTTTGATTATGATGAAGTGACTCCAGGTCCAAAAGCCAAGGATTGGAGAGAGGTGATGACATGTATAGAAAAATTCAATCAGAGTCCAGAGTGGTATCAAGAAGAGAGAGAACAGATCAGTGAACAGTTCCATCTTAATCAAGATGGGAATAGTTCTAAACGTGTTTATGAAGAGGTCTTGGGATTACTATCAAAAGAGTAGTCTATGACTCCTTATACTACTCGATCATGACAAGACTCTCTCAGGAAAAGATGGATAGTCGTAAGAGATCTGTTTAAGAGATGCAGCATATCCTTCAGAACATATATTGAGGTAATATAAGTCTTGCTCTAGATCCATATATGAACATAACATCAAGTCGACGGGTCTATATAGGATGTCGTTTACAATTAGATGTGCTTACAGATGATAAAGTCAAAATATGAAAAAGATCACTTTTCTATTGTTGAATATACCTTTACGATTTCTCTTTTTGTTCTCAAGGATCATGATCAGGGATAAGAGGATCATAGTGTTCGGGGTACATACCAATACACTTTTTGGCAATGTCAAAGAACTCCTGGAACGCTCAGGATGTTCAGATGTTAGAAAGATCTTCATCGGTAGGACTAAAAAAGATGTCGCTGATGCAAGGTCTTCGGTTCAAGAAGCCTATTGGAAATATAGTCTCAAAGGGATTTGGTATAGTCTCAAAGCTGGAGGCTACCTTTATTCGAGTTATCCTTCTGATATTAATTATTGGTTATCTGGAGGAGCTAGATATATTAATGTCTGGCATGGAACACCTATTAAGAGGATCGAGAGAGATGTGACGACAGGGTATTATGCATTAAGAAATCGTTTTTCTTGGATGTACCGCATCTTCGCACCATATCTGTTTATCACTCCAGATGCGATGCTGGTCGCATCAGACTTCGAGAAACAGTGTCTAATATCAGCTTTTGGTATTGATGAAGAGCGATGTGTCGAGGCATATCCTCCCAGACTACAGTATCTTGAAAGAGAGAGGTCTCACATAACAGAGACTGTGTCACGAAAAGTCCTGTACGTACCAACATGGCGTGATGACCACTCTTTCGTCTTACATGAACACGTCGACCTAGTCAAGTTGAACAATCAATTGATATCAGAAGATATAGAGATGTATGTAAAGGCACATCCGGTTGACCAAAAGACCCACGTTCAGCAGAAATACTCGAATATTTACGTGGTCGATAAAGACATAGATGTCTACGAGCTACTTGCAGGGTGTGATCTTCTTTTGACAGATTACTCTTCGATGATGTTTGAAGCGTTGTATCTGAACATCGCAGTCATACTTTTCTGTCCTGATCTTGATCATTACCGTTTGACAAATCGTGAGTTTTATATCGATCCCTGTCAAGGACTTCCAGTGACTTCGGTTTATAGTGGGGCTGAGCTAGGGAAAGCTATAATATCACGTTTAAACGACTTTACTTTAGAAGTGGATCTGAAGAAAAAGTTTATGCCGTATACGAGAGATACAGAGTTGTTATGTAGACTTATGAATAAGGCTTATAAGAATGGTTGACTATATTGTCGTAGGAGCCGGTTTCGCCGGTGCAGTCCTGGCGGAGAGAATAGCTGAAAGAGACGATAATAAAGTCCTAGTCATCGAGAGGCGTGATCATATTGGTGGGAACTGTTTTGACTTCATGGATGAGAATGGCATCATCCGCCATAAGTATGGTCCTCACCTTTTTCATACGAATAGCAGACGCGTAGTCGATTATCTCTCAGCGTTCACACGATGGCATAAGTACGAACATGAGGTATTGGCATCAGTGGATGGGAAGAACATCCCAATCCCCTTTAACATCAATACATTATATGAAGTCTATCCGACAGATAAGGCGAAAAGACTCGAAGATAAGCTGATAGGCCTATATGGAAAGGGGAGTAAGATCCCGATCCTAGAGCTCAAGAAGACAGATGATGAGGAATTGAGAGCGTTAAGTCACTATATCTATGAAAAGATATTTGTGAACTATACGGCTAAGCAGTGGGGTATGCGTCCTGAGGATATCGATCCTGCTGTCACTGCTCGAGTCCCAGTCTCACTCAGTAGGGACGACCGTTACTTTACCGATAGTTTTCAGGCAGTGCCGCAGGATGGTTATACGAGGCTGTTTGAATCGATGTTTGATCATCCAAACATCGAGGTCGAGTTAAATAGATCAGCTAGTGATGTCCTAGATATCACAGAGAATGGTATCAAATATCTAGGCCGTCCTTTTCACGGCAGAGTGATCTTTACCGGTATGATCGATGAACTTTTCGAGGATCAGTTCGGGCGGTTGCCCTATCGCTCATTGCGGCTCGATTTTGAGACAGTGTCTAAAGAGCTTTTTCAAGAGAAAGCAGTTGTGAACTACCCCAATGATCATGACTATACGAGGATCACGGAGTTTAAACATATTCATCCGGCAGAGACAAAAAAGACGACCCTCTTAAAAGAGTATCCTCAGGCATATATTCGTGGAAAGAACACGCCGTATTATCCTATCTTTACCGATGAGAACCAGCAAAGATATGAGAAGTATAAAGAGTTTGTGGCAAACATTCCAAACTTGATACTTGCAGGTAGGTTAGCTGAGTACCGCTATTATGATATGGATGACATCATATTAAGAGCTTTGGAGTTGTCTGATGAGATCTTGCATGGAATGTGAGAGATGATCAGTAAGGCAAAGGTCCTGATCGCGACTCATAAGGCCTACGAGTTTCCTCAAGATATGATGTACCTGCCTGTCCAGGTAGGAAAGAGTCTTAGTCAGGATGATCTTGGTTACGCAAAAGATGATATGGGTGAGAACATCTCGGAGAAAAACCGCTCTTTTAATGAGTTGACTGCTCTATACTGGGCATGGAAGAACGATATTTTTAAAGGTCATGATATCTGTGGGCTGGTACATTACCGTAGGTATTTTGCCGGTAAGAGTGCTTCTGTCAAAGGAAAGGATGTCCTGGGATCGGACGAAGTCACGTCGTTGATGCGGGAGTATGACGTGATCGTGCCAAAACGAAGAAGATATTATGTGGAGACGATCAAAGACCATTATGCTCATGCCCATCATAAAAAGGATCTCGATATCATCCGGCAATTGATACTCGAACACTCCGGAGAGTATACAGACGCTTTTGATAGTGTGATGCAACAGCGGAGTCTATATCTTTACAATATGTTTCTGATGCGACCGGCTTTGTTTACTGCCTATTGTGAATGGGTCTTTCCCTTGCTATTTGAACTAGAAAGGCGGATCGATATAAGTGATTATGACGATTATCAGAGGAGAGTCTTTGGATTTCTCTCTGAGAGACTTTTTAACGTCTGGCTGTTGAGACATGATCTGAAGGTCAAGGAATCACCGGTAGTCAACATCGAAGGCGAAGAGCTATTACGCAAAGGAATAAATATGCTAAAACGAAAGATACTTGGATAATAACACCAAATACCAGCATGCATGCTATTCTTTGCAGCTATTGAGTAGTATGGGTCGAAATCAAGTTGTTTTGTAGATAACTATACTAAGATATCGCATCTATAAGCCAAAGTATGTGAAAGGAATGGATGCGATATTTTATATTCAAGTCTTTGCTCTATACCTTTTTCCTTGCACTCAATCTTTACATCGCGGCAGAGTTCTCTTATTTATTTATAGAGTATCCGGAACATCACTCTTTTGGTCAATACCTTTGGCAGATGCCAGCCTATTTCATCTTCTATTTTTATTATAAACTGATGACGCGTCGGATGGTCACCTCGAGTGAGTTCATCTTGATGCAAAAAGCAAACCTCTTTGCATTGGTGATCATCGTCTCTATCATCTTTGTCTCCAAGACTTCCGATGATTACTCTCGTGCGATCATCCTGGTCTACTTCTTATTGAACGTCCTAAGTCCGATATGGGTCTATCTGATAAAACGTGAAGTGATGAAGAATGATTTCTTTAGAAAGGATATCTTCGTCGTTAGTGATGCGGATGGCTACAAGAACATAGAGAAGTGGTTTACCCATGATAATGCCTTTGGTTTTGATGTCAAAGAGGTCTTGATGGTCGATACTCTTTCGCATCAGGAGATGAAAGATGCTATTGATCGATGCATTGAGTCAGGGGAGTATCACGCTGCGGTCATCGCGTTAGACAAAGTAGGGCGTTCAAGGACTTTCTATTACATCGACCATATACAGCATCATATCAGTCGTGTCATCGTCCTTCCGAAATTGACCAGGATGCCCCTTTTTAATGCAGAGATCTTTAACTCTATCAACCATAAGGGTATGGCATTTTTTGTTAAGAACAACCTTTTAAACCCTGTTGACAGGTTGTTGAAAGTCATATTTGATACGATTATGACGGCCATATTGATACTCCTGTTTTCTCCTATATTGATGAGTCTATACATCTTGGTATATATCTCTACAAAAGGACATCCTATCTACAAACAGAGGCGTATAGGTCATAATGGAAGAGCATTTAAGATCTATAAGTTCAGAAGTATGCGTATGGATGCAGACCAAGTCTTAGAAGAGTTACTCGAAAATGATCCCGATGCAAAAGTGGAGTGGGAAAAAGAGTTTAAGCTTAAAGATGATCCTCGAATCACTAAGATAGGGGCTTTTTTGCGTAAGACATCACTGGACGAGTTGCCTCAGCTCATCAATGTCTTAAACAGTCAGATGTCATTAGTCGGTCCACGCCCTATAGTCAAGGCCGAGATAGAGAAGTATGGTGATTACTTTGACTATTTTAAAGCCGTAAAACCCGGGATAACTGGTCTTTGGCAGATCAGTGGAAGAAATGACATCGATTACGATGAGCGTGTACAGTTGGATGTATGGTACACCAGAAACTGGTCAGTCGAACTTGATATCGTCATCTTACTTAAGACTGCTGTCGTCGTCTTGAGTAGAAAAGGCAGTTATTAGTCACTAGACACCATCCTTGATCATATCCATCCCCCTTATCTACTAAATATTATTCCTAGACTATGAGACTCGATAGTGTAGGTAGCTCTTTCATTCCTTTTTAGCAGTATAGTTTAAATAAATCCACTCATAGACACCCGCAATGTATCAAATATTTGTGATTAAAGAAATATCACAAAAATATAACTATTATTAAGTGTTAATTAATATTTAAATTTGTAAACTTAATACGACCCCAACAAAAGGAAAGCAATATGAAGATCATTACATCGATCGTTACTTTGTTGTTAAGTGCTCAGCTTTTTGCGGCCGTTAACCTAAACACAGCTTCTGCTATGGAGCTTGCTACATTACCTGGTATTGGTGAGAACACCGCAGCTAAGATCATTGATTATCGTAAAGAGCACCGATTTAAAGATGCTCGGGAGATCATGAACATCAAAGGTATCGGCGAGAAAAAGTATGACAAGATCAAATCGGAACTACATATCTGATGACTGTCTTGTATATCGGCCCAGATCAGAGGCTTCTCTGGTCTTAAGTGAAAGAGTGACTATGAAGACACTACTTACAACCTTACTTTTATGGACGACACTGTTTGGTCAGGGCCCTGATATGGTAATCCTCCCGAAAAGTAAGCCTTTCCAAAAGTAGAGAATTCTCATATACTATGAATAGGAGTTTTCTATGAAGAGATCACGATACAGCGACAGCCA
>JADGEC010000227.1 GCA_016744575.1 Sulfurimonadaceae bacterium
ACACCGTCAAAATACCACTGACCAAGACGGCACTCCGTATCACTGGCAAAATCGGTATGGACCTCTTGGGTAAAGACGGTCTTGTAACCGTTGGCCTTATAAAGAAGATGGTCGAGTTTACTTAAGATGGTAAAGACAGCGTAGGTCACATCGGTTGTCTCCTGCTCGATAACACTGGTATTACCTGCGAGTTGTTTCATGCTGGCCTGAAAGAAGCCCATCTGGTCATTAGAACTCTGCGATAGGGCCTCCATAGCAGCAGAGTGCTCATGGACTTCTTGCGTGTTCTGTTTGAGGTTCTGGACCGTCATCTCTACTTCGGAAGTCGCCTTTTGTGTACGTTCGGCTAGTTTTCTGACCTCGTCCGCTACGACTGCGAAGCCTCGACCGTGTTCACCTGCCCGGGCAGCTTCTATGGCTGCGTTAAGTGCGAGTAGATTGGTCTGATCAGAGATGTCTTTGATAAGGGTTATGACACTGGAGATGTTCTCGACATTGGTGTTTAGTGTCTCGACCTGCGAAAAGGTACTGTTTATGTGTTCAAGAAGTGCCTGCATCGTCTCTACGAGGGTGTGGATCTCCATACTGCATCCACTGGTGTAGGTGCCATTCTCCTGATTTCGTTGACTGATATCTTCGAGCGCGATCACGTTCTCGTTGAGATCGTTTTGTAAGATCTTAAGATCGCGGTCACAACCATCTGTCAGGCCCTGAGTGAGGGACTTGATGAGGTCGTTCATCACGGCATTGCTATCAGAGTAGCGGACCTCTCTTTCGAGACTCTGTATCTTCGTCTCAGCCTCAGTGAGCGCTCTCTCGAGTCGCTCTATCTCTCTATCTTTCTCTTTGATCTCCTGATCGTGAGCCGCATCCTTGCCAAAAAACATATGATCACCCTCCATAATGTCTGATTTAAATTATTCTGATTACAGTATCTCATATATTTATCTCATATGTGTGAAATATTATGATTGATTATCATATATATAACATCATTGTGTATTTTTGCATCATTTATGATCTGCGTCAGGATGTGTCTGCCTACAGTGATAGGAGAAAGGCTCAAGTATGTGATATATCCTCTTCTTTGTCTTCTCGATAGTCTTCTAAAACAGCTGGAAGGCAGATGTCAGGGGGGATGTAGTTCTTTGAAGTCATATCTCTAAGTCATCGCTAAGGATGCGGTCTATGCTGCCTGATGTCACACATTGTAGTAGAGTTCTTAGAACTTCATCCAGCTACTTCGGTGTTTTGATACTAGTATGTAGAATAAAAGATGAGACTTCAAATATGCTATCCTTTATATGGAGTATCTACGCTGCTATAATAATAAATCAAATGAAGGAAGATCGATGGCATGGATATATCTGGTATTGGCAGGACTTTTTGAGATCGGTTGGCCTGTCGGGCTTAAGATGGCACAAGAGACTGAGACGCGCATCATCGGGATAGTCATCGCGCTCGCATTTATGGCTGTGAGTGGCTTTCTGCTCTGGATGGCTCAAAAGAGTATCCCCATCGGTACCTCTTATGCTGTTTGGACAGGGATCGGTGCCGCCGGGACTTTTTTTGTAGGTGTCTTTTTCTATGGTGATCCGGGGACACTGGCACGATACTCAGGAGTCCTACTCATCATAGCTGGTGTTGCAACGTTAAAG
>JADGEC010000026.1 GCA_016744575.1 Sulfurimonadaceae bacterium
GACTTTTCCTTGTGCCCGAGCGAAGCGACAAATGCCCTTGGGGTGCAAAAAAAAGATATTGAAAACCGATCCACTCGCCACTCAAGTTTAAAGTGTGATCATCTGACTGTCCCTCAAGCTGAACTTTGTCGCTTTGGCTACATACCGACATATCACTTCTAACGAACTCCTCATCAATAGTATAGGCTATGCTTTTGTGAAATTTTTTTACATACGAGGCTATTTTTTGATGATGATCGGTTCAGAAAAATGAAAAGCCTGCTAAACAGGCAAAACGTAATGCTGTCTAATCATCTCATTGAGGATCTGGGAGCAGTCAATTGCGAGACTATGTCCTATAGCCTATAGTCAGCTCAAACTCTTTCAGCCTTTTGTGGATGGAACGCAGTTCTGTGACAGTCGTCCAGTTTGCGATGAAGACAGAGAACGACTCACGTACCTTACTAAACGCATTGGACACTTGTACCAATACACCTAAGGTGATCACTCCGGTAAAAAGTCCCGGGGCCATGATAAGGTAAGGGACTATGACCATAAATTGTTCAAAGAAGTTGACCCAGATGTCAAAATAACCGTAATGCAGGAAAAGACGATTATAGTTGACACGAAGACCTGTGAAGAGTTCTACGATCGTCTCACTTTTCGCGAAGTTGATCTTGTCCTCTTCGGCAAAGACAAGCTCTTTTCTAAAAGCTGCTTCGACTTTTTGGTTGTTGTACTCTAATCCAGGAAGCATGATGCCTACATACCAAGAGATCAAGAGCCCTCCAAGTGAGACAGTCAAAGCCACCCAGACAAGCAATCCCTCAATGCCTTCGAAGAACGGTATGTCGACACCTGAGCTTAGTCCCCATAAAATAGGCAAGAAGGCGATCAAGGTCATGATCGCTTTGACCACTTGCAGACCAAGACTCTCTACGATCTTTGCGAAGCGATAGATATCTTCTTGCATCCTTTGAGAGGACCCTTCTATATCTTCATCACACTGCTGCCATTTTGTTATGTATTCGAATGTCATCGCTTCACGCCATTTAAAAGAGTAGACTCTGGTGAAATACGCTGTTGCAGTCGCGATCAGTACATAAGGAAATGCCAAATAAGCAAACTCTTCCATCTTCACCCAAAACTCAGAGATAGAATGTTCTTCGGCTTTTTGTAAGATATCGTAAAACCCACCATACCATTTATTGATACTCACTGTCAGCTGGACTTGAAGAAAAAGTGAGATCAGTAGTAGTGCGCCCCCGCCGTATGCCCAAAAAAACCATTTTCTATTTCTAAAAAAGGAACGAAACATCTTATTTCTCCAAAAGAACAGTAGAGGTGCCCTATAAGTACTTGACCTCTATCATATTCCTTGTTATTTATATTTTGATAGTTAGAATAATATCAGAGTAGTCTTGAGATGTCTTGTCTCAACGGTAAGAGTCTGTTTTTGAGGGTATACCATATTTCATCAGCATCTATCCAGAAATAGTGATATAAGGACTAAAGGGGCTATGTGATCACTATGAGTACAAGAAAGATGTTTATCAAGACTGTGCTTATTTCTCAGGGATGACTACTTGTTCATCCCAATAGATGTTATTATTGGACCAACGCTTTTGCAGCCGCTACTGCACGACCTGCATCGATCTTACCGTAAGCTCTTTTTTCATCAAAAGTGAGATCGGTATCTGTATTTAGCACATAATCCGCATCAGTACCACCGATCTTCTCAGCCGTACTTGTCAAGATCTCTTTTACTTGCTGTGGTGTGATATCTGGGTTCACAGAGTACATAAGTGCTACGACACCAGCAGTGACAGGAGTGGCATAACTCGTTCCATCCCCGAAGTGATAACTATCTGTCACAAGTCCATAGTTGTCTTGTGAACCTTGTTCCCCGGTATCATCCAGACATAAGATCCCTATAGAATCACTGGCATTACCACCTGGGGCTAATACGTCTGCGTGTTCCCCATAGTTTGAGTAGGGAGACCAATCATTGTTCTCAGCACTTGCTCCAACAGCTATTACCCATTCGACTTCGGATTCATCATTTACCTCTTCAGTATCTAAAGACTTACCGTCATTACCAGTTGCGAACAAGATGGTGATCCCTGAATCGTATAAAGACTTTAGTTCAGAGACAACGGCCTCGGACACATCTTCAGATCCCCAACTGCAACTAACGACTTTCGCACCATTGTCTCTGGCATATTCAAAAGCTTTAATAGTCGTAGCATCATCACTGGCCTCTAACTTTATCGCTATGAGTTTTGAAGATGGCGCTGTTCCGACAGTACCTTTACCGTTTATGGACGAGGTGATAAAACCAGCACAGGTATTTCCATGTGACGCTGCACTCCCATCTGTTGACTTATTGCTTATATCATCAGAGTCGTCATCTGCATTATAGGCTAGAAACAGATTGTCTTTTATATCCTCATGCTCCACATCGACACCATCGTCGATCACTGCGACATAGACACCTTCGCCTTTTGTGAGTTTCCATGCTTGCGTAATATTGATATCAGCATCTTTGACGATAGCTGCATACTCAATACCTTCCTGGTCAAATGTGTCTTGAAAGAGTTCGTTCTGTGCCAGATAGGCACTGGAGTCAAGATGCCATTGATATTTATAGTAAGGTTCACTACTGGCATCTAGATCAGATGAAGGACCATCATCGGTCGTCGGATCTGAATCACTACCGCAACCACTTATTAAGAGACTCAAGACCAAGACAGTCGAAATGACGACAGGTCTTCTTTTATGTATCATCGTAGCTTCCTCTCTTTGATGAAGTTAGGATGGGCAAACTCTACGTCACCACTTTTGAACAGTTCTCTTGATAAAGAGAAGATGTCATCATAGTCCTCGACCTTTACAACAAAGATGGTATCTGTGAGTTTAGAGATGTTTGTTTGACTGAACTGAGCTAGAAGTCTCTCACAATCGATACCAGCGTTACACTTCACAAGTATCTCATCAGTTATACCTACTTTTTGTCCATTACTTTTTTGAAAATACTCAATACCTGTACTATCAGTACTTCGTGATTGTAAGATCTTTTTAAGTTCGACTAGTTCGCCTTTTTCATAATAACTTTCGTTTGCACCAAGCAATAACGTAAGCGTCAAAAGTAACATGATCTTTTTCATTCTCTTCATCCTTTTTAAGTCCTAAACACAGATATTTGACTTATGCACGAGCGAAGACTTACTGAGTCTCGACGTCACACTGGTCTGACTGATATGGATACTCTCTCATCATCTTTTCCCATATAGACCGTACGCGTCTCTTCCTCACTTTTTAGTGCAGGCAGAGACACCTGTGATCTGCTTATTGCTCGATCAGGTTTGCTTTTGCAGGCTCTGTACTGACCCAGTTGCCACTGATGTCACTTCCGATCATCATGTAATAATAATCCAAAGGTTCTCCCTCATCATTGTCAAATATTAATGTCTCCAATGCAAAAGTAGGTGTTTTCTTAATAGTAAGGGTATCACTCTCATAGAACCACTCTACCTCATTCGTCTGCAGGTCATAGTATTCAGCCAATAATGTGATCTTATCACCCTCTTCGAGTGGATGTGAAGCTTTGTCATATAAGACACTTCCTGTCGTATCTGTTGCTGATTGATAGACGATCTTATAAGGACGAACGCTGCTAAGGACAACATTGTCATCTTCATCGACTGTTATAGAAAGCTTTGCATAATCAAACTTCTCACCATCCTCATATGCCGAGTAGTCTTTATTCACATCCACGTAGTCGATCTCAGTCGAATAGATCCGGTGGTTGACACCTTCATCACTGTATGCACTCTCAAATTCCATAGATAGCCAGCTGCTGTCACTTTCAGAATCTCCAAAAGACATCACATACCATTGCTGGTTCCATGTAGGTGTGAAGTATTCATCAACGTTATTTGTCTTTAATGATTGCAAGGTGGCTACAGTTGCAAAGTATTTTGTACCATCCTCTTCGGTGATGATATTGCCGTATACAGTCTTTACACTTTGAAGGTTTGTATCATGAAAGCTTGCACGTGTACCCGAAACAGGTGTGTTTGCACGTTTATTAGTACTTGTTACTGCAGAAAAACTAGCTAAAGGACCTAAGAAGGTCGAAGAGTCTGAGCTCTCTGTTGATCGGACTGATTTGGCGGAAGACGAATAGTACTCTTCATAATCATCGAAATCACTCTCATCAGCTTCAGACTGGGAGTCTTGATCTGAGATGGTCGGTGCCGTGGTGTCATCACTGATGATATTTTGCATACTTCGTGTCATAGCATACCACGCGCTACTAGGAGCGACATTTTCATTGTAGTCATCATAGCCCTCAGGTGGTGCTATGGTGACGCCATTGGAGTTTGGACGGGTACCATCTTGTTTGGAATAGACAACATAATCTCCAAAGGCAGTATTGAGCTCTTCCGTAAGAGCACTCTCTCCTTTATCAGCTAGTTCGGATGCTATACCGTTGCTAAAGCCTTTAAGATCGATCGTTATTGCTTTGTCTCCCCGGGCTGACTTACCGTATTGCTGTGACTTCACTGCCGACTGAATAACAGATGTCTTCACCTCCGTATCTGTGAGTTGAGAGTCGACATAGCTGGCCAATGCATCTACAGCTGTCTTAAGTCCATCATAATGATTCAGATCGACCATGGAGAGTGTCTTACCATCAGATTTATAAGGATGAGAGCTGTGTTTGACAAAGTTGTCTATTATCGTTTTTCCATAAAGTTCTAAGTCACTGTTTTGTGCTAAAGCAGGTACTACAGCAGTATAGTTCCATCCATGTCCAGGTTCTAGTTCTTCCGAACCAATATGATATCGGGCATATTTTTTCGTAACAGAGGCTAATTCAAAGTTAGCATTAAGACAGGCGTCATAACCGATGATATCAAAATGCAGACCGACATTTTCAAATGCCGTATCCATCTCAGCCATGCTCAGACCATCACCTTTGAAATTTGAATCATTTCCAAAACTGCCGTATGCAGAGCCATGATCCCACATCGTCAAGACCTTTTGATCATGATCCGCGTAACCATCTTTTAGAAATCGTATAAATAACTCTAGCGATGACTCATCCCCCATGTGAGCCTCAGGAGAGTGATGGATGTACTCTTCGAGATTACCATACTTTCCATCTTCATCATCGGCAATGATCTGCGCCATACTTGCAATACGCATCCCTCGCCAACCCTCTTTGTTCGATCCACCAAATGCGACTACGATGTCTAGACTATCTTGTTCACTTTCGGAAAGTTCATAATAACCATCTATCAGTTCCTGAAGGTCATTTGTCCCTGCTCCCCCATTCTCTTCAAGGTCGCTTCCGACCATATAGATCGCCATGAGTTTTTTACCAGAGCCATCCGCCAGTTCAGGCGCGCTGTAACTGCTTAGTACGCCATTGTCGCTACTGTACCCAGTAATACCTGCTTTAGAGGTCTGTACAGTCTGATCCTCTTTTCCTGTAGGAGCCGATTGTGTACTACTTGATGAACCACAGCCGTAAAAGAGTGTGGATACAGAAAGAAGGAGTGTACTTAGAAGAGCAGAATGTCTCATGATTTTCCTTAGTGAGTTTAGATGAAATAATACCCTATATATAGACATCCACCCTTGATATAAGGTAGTTTTTAGGACTTTTTCCGTGATTATTTTTAATATGAACTGAAAAAATTATATTATATTTTATAAAGTTTTTTATTTGGATAGACCTTGAAGACCCATTTAGTCAAAACAGACAGAGCGTGCGCTCTCTTATGTTGTGAACACGGATCAGTACAGCTAGTACACTAGTCATAGGACTCCTCGACTACGACAGATCACAATTGCCTGAAAAATCGAGACTCTCATTCATCTTCATCTATCCTCCATAGAGATAGTAAAACAAGGTCCAGTTTTACTATTTAACATAGATGTTGGTGGAGTAATAATAAACAGCAGCCTACCCTCTTTTTTATAAAACATGTACCTGCCTCTTTAGATGACTACATGTCGACTTTCCTTGACAATCACTATAAATACTACTAAGATTTCAGCATGAGATTCATCGGGTTATTTTTATCATTAGTGTTAATAATACTTTCATCATATGAAGGCACTTCGTTGACGATGTCAATTGAAAAATCTTCTCAAATAGCTGTCGAATGTTCATTTGAAAAAAAGCAATCAGAGAAGCTTGTAGATGAGACAAGACTCCTGCCTACCGAGATGAGTACTGTATTACTACAAGATGAGTCGATCCATCTTTTTCAAGATACTTTTTATGTTCTCGCCCCCACGGACCCCCTTTTTAGACCACCGATCAACGCATAGATACTTACCAAATAACAACTACTACTCTTTACTACAAGTAAATCTATTTTGCAAACGATGTGCGTCAAAAACACTTTGACTATGTCTATAGGGGATATAAATGCTAAAAAAACTGTCTACTGATGAAAATGTTGACCATGGATCTAACGTGGAACGATTTAATTGCTGTACAAACAGAGTGAAACCAACAATGCTTAACGGTGTAAAGACCGAAGCAGTATTGGTCTTTGCCAGAACGGCACTTGAGAGATACTTTACATTTATCAAAGAAGAGAAGCATACTCCTAAAGTAGGCTCCCGAGAAGATACCGAGTATGTCTATAATACGCTTTATGAATTGAATAAGCATCTGCAAGAGTCTGTTGTGAATGCAGATTATTTAATAGATGTCGTTCAAGGGGCAAAAGTCGATACGCGACTTAGAAGACTTGCAAAGTATGAAGAGCCTTTGATAGACTATTATGACGCTATGGCTAGTTATATAAAAAATTATTATACTAATAAGCCAGCTTACATACCGGAATTTTTGATAATATCGCTTCTGAGTCACTGGATCCTCGAAGAAGGAAAGTCCGTTGAACTATACCCTTTTTTAGAAAAAATTGATTTTACGTTACTTATATCCAAGTTCGAGCTTAACAGAGAAGAGTTTCAAAAAGATGGAGAGTGTGTCATATCTGAGATATTCTTAGCCTCTTCAGGAATCGTTGAAATATTAAAAAATGCAAAATATAAAGTAAATAAGGCAAGAGTCTCTAAAACGAGAAAGAAAAAGTAGCAAATATGTGGACAGGCTACTTTTTCTAGTAGATGTAGTCGAGTATAATAAGACCTGCTTTGGTGCAGCGTTTTACTAACTCTTTCTCTTTCAATATTTCAAAATGGCAATACCGGAGCGTAATCGATTATCAGTGAGAGCAGAAAAGTCCGATCATAACGTTTTTTACCTTCGGGTGCTTGATTCTTATAGTCGACCGTATAACTGGCTCCCAAAGAGAACATAGTGGTGATCCTACTCTCTACTGCTGTCCTGGAATTAAAAAAGTAATTATCAGGCTCTTCGACATCGACACGATAAAAAGCTATCTGGATGAACTTCCAACGTTCATCCAGATACCAGATATAGTCTAGTTTAGCCTGCACTGAAGCATAATCATCAGTATCAAGGCCTTCGACAGAATCAGATGAATAGAGGATGTTAGCCTGAAGGTCAAGTTGATGTTCAGGTGGCAAGATCGCCCTCCATTTAATACCCGGACCGGTATAGAACTGTGAGTCATAGCCGG
The DNA here is from genome assembly GCA_016744575.1 of Sulfurimonadaceae bacterium. GTDB lineage: Bacteria > Campylobacterota > Campylobacteria > Campylobacterales > Sulfurimonadaceae > BB26. Next base: position 7,614 of record JADGEC010000026.1, read on the forward strand.
AGAACTTGTCTTCCTCATAACCGATCAGGTAGTTGAATTGTATGGTCTCAGCTGCTGGATAATCATAGTTTCCGACACTCTTCCAGCGATTTTTCGTCTCAACACCATTGTCGTCTGAGTAAAAGCCCTCGGCATCAAAACGAAACATATGATCGCCAAAGGTCTTATTGATGTTTAGAACACCGGAAAACGATTCTGTGTCTGTATTACCTGATGTATTGATATAGCCCAGTTCTGCATGTGTCTTCAAGACATTGTCACTTACTGCTGTCTTTGCAGCTAGGCTGATGGTCGCTATTGTCAAGAGAGTTGCCACTATCTTCTTCAAACTTGCTCCTTCTGTTACATAGGTCGGAATATCTTCTGAGATGTCCAGATTTTGGATTATAGTATGTTTGAAGTTAAATATTGTTTATATATGATTATTTAAATGCATAAGGGGTGCTCTGCTAAATAGGACACGTCAACTTTATCTATTTAGTATGGAGTCACTGTTTAGATGATAGTCCACCTCGCTTGATCAAGTAGACTGAGTTCACTTACATATTTATTGCATCTCATTATTTATTTAGTTCGATTGGCCTGTAGCCGGAAAGAATGGAACGAGAAGGTCGTGTACTGCTTATTTGCTATCCATAGCTTTTATATGTAAAAGATATCGATCAAAAGATGCTCACCATTTAAACATTTATCAATATAATTGCGATCAGATATATTAACAGATAATAAAAAGGATAAGTAGCAATGATCAAGATGATGATAGGTTTTATGAAAGACTATTGGAAATACCGTCACAAGGTCAAGAAGCAGGACGTCTGGATGAGGAAGTACACCAAGCAGAACGATTATGTGCTCAATCCCAGCTGGATGATGGCGACCAACCTAAAGGTCTGGCTGAGCGAGATGGATGAGACTTTTGGAAAACGTTACTGTCCCTGTTTCGAGCCGTCAGGTGATGCTGTATTAGACAAGAAGATGCTTTGTCCTTGTGAGTTTGTCGAAGATGAGATCAAAGAGTATGGCACTTGTCACTGCGCACTCTTTGGAAGTGCCGACCTTGACAAAGAGGGATGGAAAGCCTCATCAAAACGTTTGATGGAGGAGTACCGAGTACCGCTAGACCTTAAAGAGGGTGTGCTTGATACCAGGGGCATGCCGATGGACAGTCGCCGTGACCTGCCTATTCCTGATGCGATGCATCAACTCAAGTCTACACTTAACGACTACTCGGATAACGAGCTGACTATGATAGTAGAGCGCGAACAAGAGGCACTTAACCTTGAGAAGATCGCAGAGTATCGCGGGTACAGTTCTGAGAAGGTCGTCAAAGATGATCATTACGAAGTGACATTGCACATGGATGGAAGCAGTTTTAAAGGCTCAAACTCTAGCTGTGGGACCTGATATTATGATCAGGCAGGTGTGACCGCCTGATCCATACCATTAAGTCAAAAGTCATGATCGCTCTATAAGGTTTGGAATCGGAAGGCTTTGCCTCCGCAGTTCGGGAGTGAACTCTCCGTTTCCGAAGACGTCTGTTATGTGCCATTTCGAAGCACATGATAGACTCCAAGATGCTTGACTTAATGACATTAGACCACCTTGCACGCTTCTTATCGACCGGCCCACCACATCCTCAGATAGAGTCCAAGAGTCGAGGTGTACCCTACTTCCGTAAAAGCCAGCTCACCGTTGGAGTCAAAGATAAAGGTCGTTGGGTAAGCCTGAACACTAAAGTCCTTAGCCATGCCAGTACTGTCATTATAGACAGCATAGCCCAGGTCACGCTCCTTCATAAAGCTTTGTATCTCTGCATCACTGCCTGACTGGACTGCGACACTCAGGACCGGAAAGTCTTTGGAGATGCTTTCTATGTTTCCGGCTTCGGTCTTGCAGGTGGGACACCAGGTCGCCCAGAAATGGATAAGCAGCGGCTCTCCGTTAAGATCATCTGTGGAGAAGCTCTCCATGTCTATCAACGTGACATCTATCTTGGGTAGATGCTCTGTTGGAAGGTCAGGACTTTTGAAGTAGCTGATGACATTGGCAAAGAGCGTGACAAGTACGACCATGATGATGATCTCTTTGAAGATCTTTTTGATACTCCATTTTTTAAAGTCTATCATCTGCTTATGCCTCTGCTGCCAGCTTGTCTTTCATCTCCTGGATCTTTCGGTACTTTCGTTTTCGAAAGAACTCCATCTCATCACCAGTGACCATACGTATGAGATTAGTCGTACCCGGCATGCCTACAGGGTCTCCAGCAGTAAGGATGTAACTGTTCTCTTTTGAGAGTACCCCTCTTTGAAGGCCCTGATCCATCACTTCACCGATCATCATGCGCAGACCGCTTTTTGGTACTGAGAACGCGGGGACCACACCCCAGACTATGGTAAGTGACTGGGCTGCTCTGATATCGTGGGTCACACTGTAGATCGGTCTACTTGGACGGTAACGGGCGATCTTTCTTGCTGATTGACCAGAGGCAGTCATCGCCAGGATGCCTGAGGTGTCCATACCCTCTGAGAGACGCACGGCTGATTCATTGATCTTGTCACCCTTGTCCACCATATTAAAAGTGTCGAACTTGTGATAAGGGTAACACTTCTCAGCACCCTGGATCGTCTTGACCATCGTCTTGACAGCGAGGACCGGATCATGTCCGACGGCGCTCTCTTCAGAGAGCATCACAGCATCGGTACCATCAAGGACAGCATTGGCGATATCACTGATCTCTGCGCGGGTCGCACGATCATACTTGGTCATCGAGAGCAGCATCTGTGTCGCTACGATGACCGGCTTACTGGCACTGTTGGCTTTTCTGATAAGCATCTTTTGCGTAGAAGGTACCTCGAAATAGGGGATCTCTATACCAAGGTCTCCCCGCGCGACCATAAGACCGTCACTGACTTCAAGGATCTCATCGATGTTCTCTACCGCATCAAACTTCTCGATCTTGGCGATGAGCTGCGTCCAGCCGCCGTTGTCATCAAGTACCTTCCGTGCAGTACGTATGTCATCAGCACTCTGAACAAAAGAGATCGCCATGAAATCGACATCGTTATTGATGCCCCAGAGCATATCTTTTTTATCTTTCTCTGTGATGACATCGATGCCGAGGCTGGTGTTTGGGAAGTTGACACCTTTTCGTGAGGAGAGTATCCCCTCGTTCTCAACAGTGACCATCACACTGTGGGTACCGGTCTCTGTGACAACGGCGCGGATGATCCCGTCATAAAGATAGATATATTCGCCTGGAGAGAGCTGGTCCAAGATAGAGTGTTCGTTGATGCTCAACCGGTAGCTGCCCTCCTCCATCTTATTGCCTACGATCTCTTTTTTAAAGAACTCGATAGTATCTCCGGCTTTAAGGTGAAAGTCCTCTTTGAGTATGCCTACTCTGATCTTGGGGCCGCTGATATCTTGGAGTACACCGGTAATAAGTCCGGTCTTATGGATGGTCTCTCGAATACGTGCAAGTACTTTAGAATGGTACTCGTGTGTACCGTGACTGAAATTTAGTCGAAAGACATTGACACCTGCGCGCATCAGTGCCTCTATCTGCTCTTGAGAATCTGAAGCCGGCCCGATAGTGGCCACGATCTTTGTGTGTTTTTTCATGTATGCTAGCCTATGATGGATTATTGTTTACAAGGATATCTTGTTTTGATGCCGTATTATAGTCAATTATTGGTATCAGGAGGGTCACGGTCTGCCTAAAAACAGACCGTTTTTACTAAGATCTCTTCAGGTAGAGCACGCCAAGCGGCGGAAGGGTCAAGCTGATGGAGTTCTCGCGACCATGCATCGGGATGTTCTCCGCAGTAAGTGGTCCGCTGTTACCAATGTTCCAGCCTTGATAATACTCTGACTGGGAGTTGAACATCTCTTTCCACCCTCCATCGTAAGGGACACCTACACGGTAGTTCTCTCTTGTATTATCAGAGAAGTTACAGATGACGAGCACTGTCTCTTTGGGGTCATCACTTTTACGGAGAAAACTGAGACAGTTATGTGCGTAATCGCCATCATCGACCCACTCGAAACCGGCATGTTTCTCATCATATTGATGCAGGGCTCTGTTGTCACGATAAAGGCCGTTAAGATCAGATATGACCTTTTGAATACCTTGATGGTTCGGGTCCTCAAGCAGATGCCAGTCCAGACTTCGCTTGTAAGCCCACTCTGCATACTGGGCGAGTTCACCACCCATAAAGAGCAGCTTTTTCCCTGGATGTGCTGTCATGAAAGCGTACATGGCGCGCAGATTGGCGAACTTCTGTTCATTGTCACCCGGCATCTTGTTGATGAGAGAGCCTTTCATATGGACCACTTCATCATGACTTAGCGGTAACATGAAGTTCTCATCAAAAGCGTACCACAGACTAAAGGTGATCTGGTGATGATGATGCTGGCGGTAGATCGGGTCAAAACTCATGTACTTCAATGAGTCATGCATCCATCCCATGTTCCACTTAAAGCCAAACCCAAGACCGCCAATATCAGTCGGTCGGGTCACCATCGGCCAGGCAGTCGACTCTTCGGCGATCATCATGATGTCAGGGTGTTTTCCATAGGCAGAGTGATTTAGCTGACGCAGGAACTGGACTGCTTCGAGGTTCTCATTGCCACCGTACTGGTTAGGGATCCACTCACCCTCTTCTCGGGCATAGTCAAGATGCAGCATGGAGGCCACAGCATCGACACGGATACCATCGACGTGGTACTTTTCCAGCCAAAACATCGCACTGCTGATTAGGAATGCTCGTACTTCACTACGTCCGTAGTTGAAGATGATACTTCCCCACTCCGGATGAAAACCCTGTTTCGGATCATCATGCTCATACAGCGCGGTACCATCAAAGTTGATGAGACCGTGCATATCGACAGCGAAATGTGACGGCACCCAGTCCATGATGACACCGATATCGTTTTGGTGCAGGACATCGATAAGGTACATCAAGTCTTCTGGTTCACCAAAACGTGCAGTCGCTGAGAAATAACCGACTACCTGATAACCCCATGAGCCATAGTAAGGATACTCTGTCAGTGGCATGAACTCGACATGTGTATAGTTCATCTTTTTAAGATAGGCTGGTAGTTCATCAGCTATCTCACGGTAAGTAAGATAACGATTCTCCTCTTCGACCTTTCGACGCCATGAACCCACATGCATCTCGTAGATGCTTACCGGAGCATCATGGGCATTGTACTTGGCACGCTTGTCCATCCATGCGCTATCTTCCCATTCATATTGATCAATATCCCATACCCGTGAAGCAGAGTTTGAAGGTTTTTCAGCGTAAAAACCGTAAGGATCACTCTTCTCATGGACGATATCATGAAATTGGGAGACGATATGATACTTGTAGGTCAGGCCCTGTTCGACATCCTCGATAAAGCCTTCCCAGATACCAGAGTCGTCATCACGTACTTTTAAAGGATGTGCTGCCAGGTCATAGTCGTTAAAGTCACCACGGACTGAGACACTTTGGGCGTTAGGGGCCCAGACGGCGAAATAGACACCATCTTTGTTTCCAGAGCGCATCTGATGTGCGCCCATCTTTTCATAGAGACTGGTGTGATTGCCCTCTTTAAAAAGGAAGATATCGTATTCGGTAAAACGAGTGATGTCGTAATGTATCTTTTGTGGCATGGTGTTCCTTTATAGGTTTATTGCTTATTCGTGCGTTTAAAAGTCGTATTTTGCGATTGCTATCGTTCTGCGTGCGAACTCTCTGCCGTAATCTGCCCAGAGTCCTTCACCCCAGTATCGAAAACAGCTGGTCTCCGTACACATCAGATGAAACAGGGCGTTGCGATAGGCCGGCGTATTTGTGCTGCTCTCTTTACTCAAGACATTCTGGTAAAAGAGGGAACTGGCCTCTGCCATCGGCCCAAGTACCTTATTATAGCCTTCTGTCCAGGAGATATTGCTTGTCCAGCTTCCGCCATCCATATGAAAATCACCCTGTTCATCTTTGAGTCGTTCTATGACAAGGTCAAGTCGCTCTCTTGACTCACCCGGAGTGTACTGCTCCCAGATCTTTTTTTGATGCAGTGGCTGCAGTGGAGGAAACTGTTCGGCGTCTATCCCTATGGCTTCAAGATGTTCAAGGTATTCGCTCACATGCATCAATGGTGTGTCGCTATGTGAAGCTTCAGTGACTACATCATCGAACTTTGGCGGAAACTCGTTCATCATGACTCCCCCGTTCTCACCGTCAGCTATCTGTGTCACGAGTGGTGGGACCTTGATGCCGTCGATATACTGCATCTCACAACTCTTGGCTTCATAATAAGGCTGCATCTGTGCGACGAGTTTGGTGTCGCTTCCCTGCGTCTTGATGATAGCCGTGATACTCTCACTTCTGCCATCAGAAGCAGTACAGACTAAACGGTGTGGGATGTGAGGTCCTTGTATAGGACTACCATCATGCCCCTCGACCGTATGTTCTTGCAGCAAGACCCAGCTGTAACCACACTCTTTGAGTGTCTTGACAAACTCATAGGCGACATCTGGGTCATTTGGCAACGCCATCTCCGAAGGAGAAAAACCGCGTACTCGCTGCAAAGCCTTAAGACCAAAGAGTGAGGTAAAATGGTGCTGCCACGCTTTGACATGAAGCTTAAAGTCCTGGATAGGGGTCGATGGTGCTACTGCATGTCCCCATGGTGCGCCCAACCACTCGACACCATGACGGTATTTCAGGTCGTTTGTAAGTCTACGAAGGGACTCAAGCAGATCATTTTCATGCATCTGTTGAAGGCCCCATAGCAGTGTGCCCGAGTATTCGAGCATGACTCTTGGCTCTTTGCCTTCATCTATCAGACGAGGTATGATCTCACCCATACGCTGATAACATTGCAAAAAGACTGGAGCATTATGATTATCACCACTGTTTTGGTGCTCCATCATATGCTGCAAGTTACTGATAGTCTTTGCAGTCGTTATCTCATCACCGCCTGCAGGTATCAGCGGCTGGTGCATATGTAGTGCGACAGCAGCAGCTCCTTTGATGTGTTTGAAGTCAATGCCACCCTCTTCTAAAAAGATAGGTCTACTGCTGCGTTCACGTATGCTCTTTTCGATGAGATGTTCATCGCCGCAGATCTCTGGTAATGAACTATCTCGCTTTCGATTATGCATCACTTATCTCCACTGCTCGCTCTTCATCAATCAGCCAGAAATTCTTTCGCCTTACGGTCAAAGAGCACTTTAAAGTAGACAGTCTCATAACCTTTAGCGGCTTGTTCCCAGTCAAAACGGGCATACATCGCTTCTCTCTGCATAGCATGGAAGTGTGGTCGGTTTTGATGCCAGGTATCTACACTCCAGCGTACAGTATGGTAAAGTGCATCCGGTGTCGGATAGTCGAACTTAAAGCCGGTACCGCTTCCGGTATGTGGATCATAGTTCTCGATGGTATCATCAAGTCCGCCTGTAGCACGTACGATCGGCAGTGTGCCGTAGCTAAGACTATAGATCTGGTTCAGACCACATGGCTCAAAGAGTGATGGCATCAAGAAGAGGTCACTTCCTGCTTCTATCATATGGGCGAGTTCGTTGTTATAACCGATGAAGCTGGCGAATCTGTCGCTGTGTTGAGCTGCGACCTTGCTGAAGAAGCCCTCTGCCCACTTCTCTCCGGTCCCAAGCATGATGATCTGAGCATCAAGATGAAGCAGACCTTCGATGGTATCTGCGATCAGCTCTATCCCTTTTTGCTCTGCGAAACGTCCTACAAAACCTATAAGTGGCACATCATCGCGTTCTGGTAGACCAAAACGTTTTTGAAGCTCGCTCTTACAGATGGCTTTTCCGGACATATCATCGACACTGAAGTTTGCCGGGATCATTGGGTCTACTTCCGGGCTCCACTCCTCATAATCGACACCGTTGAGGATGCCGTAGAGTTTATGCGCATGTGTCTTGATATGCTCTTGCAGACCAAAACCAAACTCAGGTGTCTTGATCTCAGAAGCGTATTTTCGACTTACTGTCGTCACCGCGTCAGCGTGGGCTATGCCCCCTTTTAGCAGGTTGAGCCCGTCATGGATCTCAAGCTCATGAGGGTTGAAATGCTCCCAACCGATCTCCATCACATCGATGCCACCTTTGAAGAAGTAACCCTGGTGCTGCATATTATGGATGGTCAGTACGGTAGCAGCGTTCTCAAAGGTCTCATCCCAGGCATAACGGGTATTGCGCAACAACGGCATCGCTGCGGTGTGCCAGTCATTAGCATGGATGATGTCAGGTTTGAAACCGATCTTCTTACAAAGCTGCATAGCCGCTTTTGAGAGAAAGAGGAAACGGTTATCATTGTCAGCATAAGAAAAGCCATCCTCCTCATAGAGTCCTTTTCGGCCATAAAACGTCTCATAATCGATGAAATAAATAGGCACTTCACTGTTTGGTAAAGCACCTTCATAGACACCGGACCAGAACTCGCCCATCGGTCCCATCGGTACACCCATCGCTCCCTCAAGTAGTGTCAGCTCAGCGGTATCGATAGAGTAGTAACGTGGCATGACCACGATCACATTATGACCTAGCTTTTTAAGTGCCTTCGGAAGTGCACCTGCAACATCTGCGAGTCCACCGGTCTTGGCAAACGGCACGACTTCAGAAGCAGCAATAAGGATGTTTAGACTTTTGTTCATGGTCTCTTCTTTGTGTTGGATTGTAAATAAGGGTATAGCATGAGAAAGGGTACATACTCTCTTTTGAAAGTGTTCATACTGTCTTGCTCAAGAGAGTGGTATAAAGCTCAAAGTACTGTTTTGCACGATCGCCCCAAGAGAGGTCGACTTGCATGTTATGGCGTAAGACCTTGTTAAACGACCGCTTTTTAGCGTAGCTCTCAAAAGCCTTAGTGACACTTAGGCTCAAGGCGTCAGATGTCTCTTGGCTAAAGACAAAACCATGACCAGTCGTTGAAGAGGCATCATACTCTTCGATCGGTAAGACGCTATCTATAAGTCCACCGGTACTGCGTACTATTGGCATCGTGCCATAACGCATCGCGATCAGCTGGTTGAGACCACAAGGCTCATAAAGTGAAGGCATCATCAAGAAGTCTGCTGAGGCGTAGATGCGGTGAGAGATGGCTTCATCATAACCATAGATGAAACTGATGTTCTCATGTTTAGCAGCCAGTCGCTTTAGCTCACTACGATAGTGCTCTTCTCCCTCTCCGCGAATAAGTATGTTGATCGGCAGCGAAGCGATATCATCCAGCGCATCGATAAGTATGTCTAAGCCTTTTTGCGCGACCAGACGGCCGATAAAGACAAAAAGCGGTCTCTCGATATCTTGTAAGCCCGTCTCTTTAAGACAAGCTTTCTTGTTTACCTTCTTATTACTTAATGACTTGCTGTCATAACGTTTGACAAGGGCCTTATCATCTTTAGGTGAAAAGTGTGTACTGTCGATGCCGTTAAGGATACCGACGAGTTTATCACTATGAGACTGTAAAAAGCCCTCGAGTCCGTTACCGTACTCTGGGGTCAATATCTCTTTTGCGTACTGTGGACTTACCGTTGTGACTTTGTCTGCAAAAGCGATGGCAGCTTTCATCAGGTTGATATTGCCATAGTACTCTAAGGTCCCCATAGTGAAGTACTCATCTGAGATACCCAGTGCCCCAAGCATGTGATGGTCGAAGATACCCTGATAAGCAAGATTATGGATAGTAAAGACCGTCTTCGTGTTCAGGTCTGGGTCTCTATGTACTAGCAGTGCGCTCAGGGCAGTCTGCCAGTCGTTTAGGTGAAGTACATCAAAACGGTAGCGTTTGACCAGGTCTACGATGGCATAACTAAACAGACCAAAGCGAAGTGCGTTGTCGACATATCCTTCACCAGGAGGTCCGTAGAGGTAGTCACGTTCACTCAGTACCGGGGAGTGGATAAAAATATACTCCATACCCTGATATTCGCACCCATAGAGTTCTGTGTGGTGTGGTGTTCCGGAGATGTTGATCTCAGCGGAGATCCCAAGTGGTTTGATGGAGTACTTCTCTCTATCTATAGTGCGGTAAAGTGGCATCGCGACCGTGATGGCGACCATGGATGAGAGGGCTCTTGGCAGTGAGTAAGAGACATCTGCCAGACCTCCACTTTTTGCAAAGGGGAAAACCTCACTCGAGGCAAAAAGAGCTGTGATCGGTTTAATCGATCTCAACGTCCGCCTCCCTGAGCAGTTTAGCAGCGCGCTCAGGTTCTACCGAGTTGATCATCATCCCGGTACTTATCTCAAATCCTCCGTGACGGTAGATACGGGGGATGATACGCAGATGAAAGCGGCACATAGAATCGATATGCTCAAACGCCGAGTCATCTTCGTAACGTGGCTGGAGCGGTGCGATGGCAAAAGAGAGGTTAAAGTCAAAGAACCCAAGTTTAGCATGCATCTTTAAGAAGACGAGTCGTAAAAGATCAGCGAGATGTCTATGATAAGCCGCGTCCATCGTATCAAACTCACCGACACCTTTACCTGCAGCGATCATCACCTCAAAAGGGTACTGGCTTGCGTAAGGACAGAAAGCAGTAAAGGCACCCTGCTGTGCGATGATACGTTCTTGGTCTTTCTCTTCTTGAGCGACCATGTCATCAAGCAGTGCTCGTCCAGTATGCTGGTAGTGATGGTAGCAGTGCTCATATTTGATGCTGTCATCTCGTGGCACCATAGGAAGACCGATGAGCTGTGTATGCGGATGAGACTGTGTCGCTCCGGCAAAAGCACCACGGTTCTTAAATAGTGAGATAAAGACTAGGCGGTGGTCATTTCGCAGATCTGCTACACGTTGAGCGAGGGCTTTGAACCAGTTAAGATAGTGCTCTCGGCTCCATTGTGACATCGATGTCATATGTTCGGGAATATCGATGATGACCTCATGGGCACCAAAACCCTCCCAAGCTTCGTTCATACCCTCTATTTTGTAATCGAAGGCTGATTCTACCTGGACGGCTTTGTAGAGGTTGGGTACGACACGACTCTTCCAGCCCGGCTTGTTCGCCTCACTCTGTTCATCACGTACTGCATAGATCTCCGGGGGCGTCAGCTCCTCGTTACCTTCGCAAAAAGGGCATTCAGCGGTGTCATGCTCTCTCTGTTTCCACGACATCTTATCCGGTCGGTGCAGGCGTTCGGGAGCGATGATGACATGACTTTTATCAAGATGGTTATAGCGTATTTCAGACATCGAGGCTCCTAGACAAACCAGTTTTTAGTGTAATCTTCATCAATATCTATCTCCAATGCACCGTATCCCGGTAGTGTCTGTAAGATCGTGTTCTTCTCTTCAAACTCAAATCGAAGGTGTATACGAGTATTGCCTTCAAAAAGAGAGAAAGGGATGGCCAGTTCGATGCCGTCAGCGACGACACACTTTACCTGGCATTCCGGATTCTCTTCTCCGATCACGACGGAGTAGTCCTCTTCGGTCTCTTCGATGATGATCTGGAGTGTGACATCATTGTCTTTTAGACTTTCGATATCACCTTCAAAAGCGATGAAGACATGCTCTTTGTCATGACCGTAATAGATCTTCTCTATGGGACCTCTAACACGGTCCATCGTAGAGAAGAGTCGACTTTCATCGATACTTCCACTACCTATCCAATCAAAGAAATTGGAATGTTTACCATCGATATCTGGTGTGATGGCAGACTGCGGTTTGACCATGAAAGAGGCGGTGCTCTTATTTGATATGATCGGTATGAGCAAGTCAGCCGGTGGATAGATGTCGAGTAGCTGATAGATGGTTATGAGGTGGTTTCTAAACAGCGCATCGAACTCCAGGGCAAAGTCGGTGACATGATCGTCGCCATACCACCAGAACCAGTCACTACACTCTGAGGCAAGGAAATGAAACTGTATCTTCTTTGCGATCTCATCACTTATAGGGTGGTTGTAGTGTTCTACGTCACGTTTTGTCTGGTAGATCAGCTCCCAGGCTCTGTTCTTCTCAGCATGCCCAGACCAGGTGGAGAAGTCTCCACCTATCCAGCTACCTGGTGCAAGCTGTTCAAGCTCTTTAGAGTCAGCAGCTGCGACTTCATCCATCGTGACGGTATCACACCATTCGAGTTCAGAGAGTCTTTCATATAGTCCCGTAAAGAACGGGAAGGCGTTCTCTTCAAAGAACTCCCAAGCGTTCTCGCCATCAAGGATGACAAAGAGCGTCTGTGTCTCAGGGTCTTCAGCCAGTGGTTCGATAGTATTGACAAAGTGTTCAGCTGCTTCATGTGGGCTTTTAAAGCGGTAAGTAAAGCCAAGAAGATCACTGATGCCATGGTCACGAAAACCGATGGTGACATCTTTATATTTGTAGGATGAGTAGAGTGCGGTCCGATCATCTGAACCCAGAGAACGGAAGAGGATAGCTTCATCAGTCGCTATCCATTTCAATCCCAGTTTGCTATAAAGCTCTACACTACGTTCATCTACTGCTCCCTCTGCAGGCCAAAAACCTGTCGGCGCTAAGCCAAAGGTCTCTTTATACAGAGCGATAGATCGGTCGACCTGTTCGATGGCATCATCGGCCAGACAGAGCGGATTGTCAGGAAGCGCAGCGTGTTCATTTGCCTTATGCGCATTATCCATATCGAATAGCAGTGGAAGGATAGGATGGTTGTAGGGCGTGGTCGAGAGTGAGATGACCCCCTCTTTCGCCAGTTTTCCGTAAAACGGTAAGATCTCCAGGACAAAAGCAGCCAGTTCGTCAAGTAGTGACTGCTTATCTTTTTGCGTGAACCCATTCGCTTTTTGCAACAATCTTTTGACACTCTTGTTGTTCTGTCTAAGATAGATGCCACTCCATGAGAGTATGAAAAGGACTTCGAGGTCGATCATCTCTTTATCATCAAGGTACTCTTGATGAAATAGTGTCGCATAGGTGCTGAGTGGTTTGACCATGGTGTCGAAGTTCGATGACTTACAGGTCTTTATCAGCCACTCTCTCTCACTAGCTTCAAGCTTTGAGGGGTGCTGAAGCCAAAGATCAAGGAAATAATCGTTCTTTGTAGGCTCGCTGTAGAGGTTTAATTGTTCGATAAGCGGCGGTGTGATGTTGAACGTCGCTTTGAGTGAAGGATACAAAGAGAGTATCCAAGGCATCTCATAATAGTCTTTGATGGCATGGAGAAAGACCCACGGCATCTTCATCACACCTGTGCTATCACGATAGTCAGGCTGATGCATATGCCAAAAAAAGCTGAGTTTGAGATCCTTTTGCATCGCTATAGTGCCGACCAATTATCTATTTTCTCACTATATTCGTCAAAAATGGCCTGGCCACCTTTTTCGTCGACTGCCTGGATGTAAAGGTTAAGATGGTCACTGTACTGGTCAGGTATCATCAATATCCAGTCATTGGTATCGACCCAGATCTTGACACCATCAGCAGAAGAGGACTTCTTGCCTTTGGAATCTTCAAGGAACTTACGCATCATCTTGCCTTTAAGGGCCTGTGTACATTCGATCTTCATGCTGGTGTAGTAGAACGGTTCGATCTTCTTGATGAGATCTGAAAGCTTCACGCCCTGGTTCATGATCATCTCTATGATCTTGAGACTTGCATACATGGAGTCACGGTGTGTCGTGAACTCAGTAAAGGCAAAGTTGCCGTCGACCGTAGCGAGAAGGTCATACTTACGTAGCTCTTCTGCTTTGAAATTGGAGTATTTACCACGGACGATCTCGAGGTTCTCAAACAAGATGACATCGATAGCCCAGGTAGGAAGGAAGACACGTTTTATGGTGTTCGCTGCTTTAGCTTCGAGGTCCATCAGTGATAAGATGGCGAGAAGTGCCATCTGCTGAGAGAGGATCTCACCTTCATCTGTGACGATATCAAGGCGCTGACCATATGGGAACACCATAAAACCGACATCAAGTCCAAGACTTTTGACGACAGAGCTGATGTCCTGTCTAGAACGTTTTTTAAGCGTATTGATGTTGGCCAGCTTCTGTGTATCGTGATAGGTGTTGAAGATGATGTTGTCGACACCCAGCTCGTTGAGCAGAGATGGAAAGACGACAGAGGCACTTCCGTGCATCATATCGACCGCCACACGGCAGTTGACACACTTGAAAAGATGCTGGTCGAGCACACTCTTGATACGACTCTTATAGTCTACGCACTCCTGAAAACGTTCCGTTTCATGGATCTCGCCGATCTGTGTGTAATCGACACGACGGAAGGTCTCTTTGAAGAAGGCCTTCTCGACGCTCTGCGCTGTTGAACTGTCAATGCGAAGTGCTTCAGAGTTGTAGAAGGTGATGACCGTGCTGGTCGGATCGTCGATCTTCTGTTTGAAGTGGATACCGGCTGTCAGATCATCATGTGCACCAAGGTTGTAACGAAGTACCGCCGAAGGCATACTTTTGAGATCATAGATATCAGCACCTGAAGCAAGCATACCGCCAAGGAAGGCACGTTTGAGCATACGGGAACTCTTATGATGATCACGAGAGATCAATACGGTAGAACCTACCGGCAGTTGTGCACCGAAAGCTTCCGCAAGTTTTGTCGACATCTCACAAGAGAGTTCGACATTGGACTGACCCATGACACTACCGTTATCGAAGATGGAGTTCTTATACTTACTTCCCCATACGACATTATTACTTACGACAGATGCGTCTTCGATGCTTTTGTCAGGCCAGATGATGATGTCTTGTTCGACTGTGACAAGCTGTCCTATGTCACACCCCTCAGCGAGGATGAGACCTGCTTTTGCCACTGAGTTCTTACCGATGATATTGTTATTACAGATGACCGAGTTGTCTAGAGTGACACCTTTGTCAACCGTGATGTTCTCCCAAAAGACAGTGTTTCTGAGTTTACAGTTCTCGCCGATCGTGACATTATTTCCTACGACTACATTTTTAAGCGTAGTCCCTTTACCGATAGTGACACCTTTACCTAAGACGACTTTACCGATCACTTCGACGTTCTTCTCAAGCGTATAAGGCTCTTCACTGTAAAGCACACCATCAGGGAACTGCGTCTCGATACCTCTAAATGTGAACTTCACTTTGTCATTGAGGATATCATCATAGACTTCGCGATAGCTCTCCGGATTACCGACATCACGCCAGTAACCAGCAGCATAACCGGCCATAAGGTCGATGTCTTCACGCATCAACAGTGGGAACAGGTCTTTAGCGAAGTCAAAATTGTCTCCATGAGGGATATAGTCAAGTATCTCAGGTTCGATGATATAGATACCGGTGTTGATCGTATCACTGAAGACTTCTCCCCAGCTTGGTTTCTCAAGGAACTTCTCTATCTTACCCTCATCATTGGCTATGACGACACCAAATTGAAGTGGGTTCTCTACCGAGGTCAGGGTAATAGTCAGTTTTGACTCTTTCTGCGCATGGTAGTCAAAGATCTTCTGAAAATCAAAGTCTGTCACAAGGTCACCACTGATGATGATGAAGTTTTCGTCACCGATCTCTTCTTGAGCCAGTTTTACCGCTCCGGCAGTACCGTAGTCATCATCAGGTACGACGTAACTGATGTTCATCCCCAGATGGCTTCCATCTCCAAAGTGTGCTTTGATGACCTCAGGCTTGAAGTAAAGGAGTAAGATGAAGTCTGTGATACCGAGATCTTTTAGTGTAAGCATAGTGTGTTGCATCATCGGCATGTTGATGATCGGTAACATAGGTTTTGGACGGGAGTTTGTAAGCGGTTGGATCCTGGTTCCGAACCCGCCTGCCATTACGACTGCTTTCATTGGCTGTTCCTTAGGTAATGATTTGTCTTTCAGTAAAGCTTGTAGAATAGGGAGGTCGTCTGTCCGCTTTGGTGACAGACATCCTGATGGTCTATGCTAAAAGGTCAAGCATAGACCTGTATCTGTCTTCTTAGAGCTCAAGTATAGAGTTCTCTGTATAAAAAGGTGATGTCGTGACTGGGCACATAGATTCGATGAGCCACTCCTGTCCATCGATCTTATAGCCAAACTCATAACTTTCTCCAGTCTTGATGACCTTCGTGATAGAGTAATCACCATTTTTCTTCTGTTTCATCGGCTCATCTTTCCACTCACTCCACTCACCGGATAGATGTACGCTCTCTACCTCCTGATCTGGGGTGTACGTAAAGGTGACCCATGCTTTTGCGCCTTTTTTCGTTATCTTGATCATTGTAATCCTTTTCTGATGATGTAATTCTACATCAAGATCCATAATTTTATTATTACAAAACGGTTAGATTTTGTACATTTTTTGAAACTACGAGAAAAAAAGAGTATATGCTCTTTTTTTTACCGATAGATTTCATACAGAGTGCATATATTGTGGTAACATTGCACAAAAAATTACAATTGCAGGAAGAACATAGATGAGTAAGATCGCAATACTTTGTTCCGGAGGTGATGTCTCCGGCATGAACCCGGCCATCAAACAATTTGTAGAGTATAGTATTGAAAACGCTCTGACACCCTACCTGGTCTATGATGGCTATGAGGGTCTGATCGATAACAACATCCACCCAGCAAGTTATGCAGATGTCAGTGGCATCATCAATCGCGGTGGTACGAAGATACGTTCTGCAAGGTCGATGCGTTTCAAGGAACCCTCTTTTCGAGCACAGGCAAAAGCCAACCTCGACAGCCATGGTATCGACAAGCTGGTCGTGCTCGGCGGTGACGGAAGTTTTCGTGGGGTCGAGAAGTTCTATAAAGAGACGGGCATAGCCTTTAGCGGTATCCCTTCTACTATAGATAACGATATTGCCGGTACAGACTACTGTCTGGGTGTGGACACGGCGCTTAACATCATCCAGGGGGCGCTCGATGCCATCCGTGATACTGCCTCTTCGTTCAAACGGGCGTTCGTACTTGAAGCGATGGGTCGCGACTGCGGTTACCTGACACTGGTATCGGCATTGACATCTGGCGCAGAACTCTGCCTTATCCCAGAGGTAAAGTACGACTTAAAGGCCTATGAGCGGCTCTTTAAGCAGCAGATAGAAGATGGTAGAAACTACTTTATAGCGGTAGTCTCAGAAGGGGTAGATCAGTCTGCTCAGGAGATCTCCGACTGGTTTGAGGATGTCATCGGCATCGAATCAAGAGCGACCGTACTTGGACATATCCAAAGAGGGGGTAACCCTACCAGCCGAGATAGACTGATGGCGTACCGTTTCGTCACGGAAGCTATTGATGGTCTGATCGCGGGAAGAAAAGACTCGGTGATCTGTTATAACAACAGTCGTTTTAATTACAAGTCTATCGATGATGTCGTGAACAAGCCCAATGTGCTTGATCCCGAACTGCTTCGTCTGGCAAAGAATATGATGTAAAGATCACAGAAGCGGCACCTTGTGCTGCTCGATCTTACACAGTATCGCACTTTTTAGCATACTTTCATCGACCTTTCATAAGATCTTGCTAAAATCTCATAAAAACAATCCAGGAACATCAATGCTACGTTTTGCTCCCAGTCCTACTGGTGATATGCACATCGACGATCTCCGTATCGCACTTTTTAACTCCCTTGTCTCGAAACAGCGGGATGAACCCCTTATCGTACGTATCCAAGACACAGATACTGAAGGTAAAGACAAAGAGGTCCTGGAGCTTCTGGGTCTCTTTGGTATAGAGTACAGTAATGTCATCTATCAAAGCAACAACCTGCGTTATCACCGCGCCATGGCGATCTCTCTGCTACAGGATAAAAAAGCGTTTAACTGCTTCTGTACAGCTGCTGATCTTGATAGAAAACGTGAACTAGCCAAGACCTATAAGACCACTTATCATTACGATGATACCTGTACGCATCTGCGTCCCGAAGAGACTATCGATAATGAGAACCCTTTTACTATTAGATTAGTACGACCAGCCAAGACGATGAAAGTGAGTGATGTCATCAAGGGGGAGACAGACTTCGACCCGCAAGATATCGACAGCTTTGTCATCATGGACACCGAGAAGCTCCCGACATACGACTTCGCCTGCGCGGTAGATGATATGCTCAGTGATATCTCCATCGTCATCCGCGGAGAGGATCGCTTGAGCAATACACCTAAGCAGATCGCTGTACGTGATGCGCTTGGTTATGACAAAAAAGCAGAGTATGCACACCTGCCGAGCATCTTGAATGACTCAGACACAAAGATGAGTCAGAAAGATGAAGCTTCGAGTGTGAAATGGCTTCTTGAAGAGGGTTATCTGCCAGATGCCATCGCCAACTATCTGATCCTTCTCGGCAACAAGGTCCCGAAAGAGATCTTCACAGTAGCAGAAGCAATGGAGTGGTTCGACCTTGACAAGCTTTCCGACTCCCCTGCCCGTTTCGATCTTGAGAGACTAAAGAGCATCAATCGTGAGCATCTAAAACGTATGGACCCGACAGAGCTTTCACGTTATGTCGGTTTTGCAGACAGTGACATCGGCGAGGTCGCTAAGACCTACCTCGGAGAGGCTTGCACGTTCAAAGAGCTTCGTACAAAGATCGAACCGATCTTCGCTGAGAAGAAAATACCGGAGATGTTCACTGAAGCAGCAGACAAGCTGCGCTCTACGATAGTCACTGCACCGTTCTTTGAAGAGTTTGAGATGTTTGAGTCATACCTTATTAATGAGACAGGACTTGAAGGCAACTCCTTTTCCAAACCACTACGTCTATTGTTGACTGGTGCTGAAGATGGCCCAGAGCTGGCCGATCTTTATATCCATCTTAAAAACTACCTTGGGGAGATCGTAAAATGAGTACAATGGGAAGCATAATCTATGGACTTGGCGGCATCTTACACAGTCTTATCACTGTCTATATCTGGGTGGTCATCATCGCCGCACTTATCAGCTGGGTCCGACCTGACCCTTACAACCCTATCGTGCAGGTACTGGGCCGTGTCACTGAGCCGGCTTACGCTTTTGTAAGACGCTTTTTTCCGACAGTGTTTAACGGCATCGACCTTGCTCCGATCATCATCATCATCGGTCTGCAGGTCCTTGATGTCATCCTCGTGAACCTTCTCAGCGGTCTTGCCGGCTCACTGTGATCCGTCTACTATCGACTGCCCTGCTCCTGGCGGGTATGGGTCATGCAGTCACACTTACGGAGATCGACACAAAAGTCCCGAGTCGGGCAAAGAACTTCCTTATCTGGCAATACCTTCAACAAGACATCACCCCTGTACAAGCAGACAAGGCTTTTTATCAGATCCGTGATGTCGATAGAAAGCTCTTTTTCACTTATGCTAAAAAAAGCAGTGATAAAGCGGTCAAATATACTGCTCGATGTATGAAGCTCAGCGGTAAGGAGATGATGCATACTGATGATGAGGATTGCCAGCGTATCGCCATAGCTCCACACAAAGTCACCTCGGTGACCGTCAAAGATCGGCAGAGACTTTTAGAAGTCTTTAAGGGAAAAGAGGAGGAGAAGTGGCTGAAGATGCTGGCTGACAGCTCTCTTTCAGAAAACCTTGAGATCTACGACTCAGGGCTCTACCTGCGCATGAGCAATAGTGCCGGCAGGACTTTCAGGCAGAAGAACTTCAACCATACTGTCTCACCGGAGTTCATGCAGCAGCTCTCCAAAAGTCCCGGCTTTTCCAGATTTGTCCTTTTGGTCGTGACTGACCCCAAGATGGATAAGTTACAGCGTTCGCTCACCGTGCTTGATGGTGCGGGCCTCAATGCAGATACCAACTTCTTTCTGGCTATGAACCGACTTAAGTTCTCTCAGGAGAAGGAGGCACTTAGGCATCTTGATATTGTCTATAAGGACTCCTACTTTCGCATGCATAAAGATAAGGCACTTTTTTGGATGTACCAGATAACAAAGAAGAAGAAGTACCTTGAGACGTTGAGTGAAAGCTTTGATCTTAATATCTACTCCCTCTATGCCAAAGAGTCCACAGAGACTAAGATCGATAACTACTACACTATTTTAAAGACAGTCGATGAACCTACGGATATCGATCTCCAAGACCCATTCGTCTGGCTGGACCTGCTTGAGAAGACCAAGGCGACGCCAAAGAAAGAGCTCTTCGAACTTTCACGACAGTACAAAAGCAAAACGCTCCTTCCCTTACAGTCGTTTATCGTCGAACGTGCTTATGACTATCAGGTACAAAACTACATAACTCCCTATGCGGAGAGTATGGAGAAGCTTACACATGACGAGAAAGCACTTATGCTCTCTTTGATGCGACAGGAGAGTAGGTTCATCCCCTCTGCACTCTCCTACTCTTATGCCCTTGGTCTGATGCAGATCATGCCATTTCTGGTACGCTCACTGGACAAAGATGCCAAAGAACCGAGAGAGACACTCTCACAGATGTTTGAGCCTGAACGTAACATCGAGTACGCCACACGACATCTCGACTGGTTGAAGAAAAGTATCTACCATCCACTTTTCATCGCTTACGCCTACAACGGTGGTATTGGTTTTACAAAACGACATCTGCAAGGCGGTACGTTTAGAGAGGGAGCGTATGAGCCATTTTTGAGTATGGAGATGATGGCCAACTCACAAAGTCGTGAGTATGGGAAGAAAGTCCTGGCCAATTATGTGATCTATAAGAGGATATATGGTGAGCCGGTCTCTATATCTCACCTTTTTGATACTTTAACTCAGCCATCCCATACGGATCGATTTCGAAAGTAAGTTTCATCGGACCGTCCTGCTGGACAGGAAAGGTGATAAGATAGTAACGGTTCCACTCGTTCTTGATCGGCATCAATGTTCGAAGCTGGTCATCTTTTTTCAGCTCTTTGGCATCAAAATAGAAATCACCGTTCAATGTAAGGGCTACTTCCGGAGCTTTTAGGTCCGCTTTGTAGAAGAGCCGGATGTCATCTTGAAGGTAGAGTGAGACAAAAAACGACTCGGTCTTCTCACTGGCATACTTTCCTGGAAGGGTCTCGTTAAGATAGATGGTAGAGATGATAGCCTTAGTCTCAAAGCTCTGTACGATGGTCGATGTCCTGAGGTTGGAGATGGCACGTTCATGTGCTTCATCTAGCTTAAAGACATCAAAAGCTGTCGATCTGGAGCAACCACTGAACGTCAAGATCAGTGCCGTCAAGAGTATGGAATAGAGTCGAATCAAAAAAGACCTTTCAAGGGTGATGTGCGATGGTGCATTATACCAAAAGAAAGGTATTGAATCCTCCTTTCTGCCTTGCTGTTAAACAGTATTTTAATGATTGTTCACTATAATAACTCGAAATTACAGACTATGGATATATATGGCAAAAAAACGACTGGCAGTAGCTTTTACGGGACCATCGAACAGCGGTAAGACGACGTTGATATTGAAGGTAGCGCGTAAGTTGATCCATGAGCATGGAAAAGAGGTCGCGATCGTCAAGAACGACCCTAAAGACAAGGCTCGGTTCGATGTCGCAGGTAAAGACAGCTATAAGTTCTCCGATACCGGTGCAGAGGTCATCGTGACCTCACCGACACGCACCACTCTCTTCTCTCACCGCCATAAAGAACTTGACGATATCGTCGCACTGTTTGGTGATTTTGACATCCTACTGGTCGAAGGGCTCAAGAACCTTCCGCTTCCACGCATCAGCATCTTTCGCGACCAGCTTGATCCTGACTACTTTCCCTATATGAACGCATTGGCTATAGATCATTCTATCGATCCCTCTGAGTATGATCTGCCGGACAACATCGCGATGCTTGACCTTAACTGCGCCGACGATGTGATTGAGTGGATACTAAACAATGCAAAGGTGATCTAGAATGACATCACTCGCAAATATTTTTCAGGGTATTGAGAACTCTGCTCTCCGTATCAGAGATGCTGTTACCAATGAAGACACAGACTACTCTGCAAAGTCAAACCAGTCTGGTGAGATCCAGCTAAAGCTGGACATCCTCAGTGACCTTATCATCGCCGAAGAGTTTTCCAAGCTTCCTGAAGTGAAGTCGATCGCTAGTGAGGAGAAGGAAGAGGAAGAGGTACTGCATGAAGATGGTGAGTTCCTTATCGCTTATGACCCACTTGACGGTTCAAGCCTGATCAATGTCAACTTGAGTGTCGGTTCGATCTTCGGCATCTATCGTGGCGGATGGAGTGCAGAGAAGATGGTCGCTTCAGTCTATGTGGTCTATGGTCCGAGAACTGAGATGGTGACGGCCTATAAGAAGCAGGTACGTCACTATATCTATCGTCACGGCCGCTTTAAAGAACTTGAACAGATCAAGTTGGGAAAACGCGGCACGCTGAACGCTCCGGGCGGGACTCAGCAGAACTGGACCAAAAAGCACAAAGCGATGGTAGATGGCCTTTTCAGTGATGGTTATCGTCTGCGTTACTCTGGCGGTATGGTCCCTGACCTGCACCACATCTTGCTAAAAGGCGGCGGACTCTTCAGTTATCCTGCCACTTCAGACAAACCACTTGGTAAGCTTCGCAAACTCTTTGAGGTCTTTCCTTTTGCCTTTGTCTATGAGATGGCTGGTGGTGAAGCTATCGATGAGAACGGTGGACGCCTGTTAGAGCTTCCTTGTAGTGATCCGCATGAGACATCACCATGTTTCTTCGGTTCTGAGTATGAGATAGGTCTTGTAAAAGATGTCTACGGAGCAAACTGAGGTCTTTGAACAGCGCCTTGATGCTGCGATGCAAAAGCTTCAAGAGTGCCAAAAAGAGAAACAACTAAAAAGCTGCAGTAAATGTGAGCAGTACATCGGCTGTGAGATACGAAGAGCGTACGTACAGACTGTTTATGACAGCATGTCCAAAGGTGAGACCGGCGGATTTGAGTTTTAATCTATTGAGAGAGAGAATCATCAACATATGAGCAACTATATAACTACCCCTATCTATTATGTCAACGGCGAAGCGCACATAGGTCATGCCTATACTACTTTTATAGCCGATACGATGGCCCGATTTTCACGTCTACGTGGTGAAGACACCTACTTTCTGACAGGTACAGACGAACATGGACAGAAGATCGAGGAGTCAGCCAAGAAGAATGGCCGCTCGACTAAAGAGTTCGCCGATGAGATATCTGAGTCGTTTAAAAACCTATGGGATGAGTTTGGCATCAGTTATGACCAGTTCATCCGTACGACAGATGACAAACATAAACTTGGTGTACAAAACGCCTTCTTGAAGATGTTTGAGAAGGGCGATATCTATAAAGGACATTATGAGGGACACTACTGTGTAAGTTGTGAGACCTTTTTCCCGGAGATCCAGCTGATAGATGGTGAGTTCTGTCCTGACTGCGGACGCTCTACCAGTACGGTCAAAGAGGAGAGTTACTTCTTCAAGCTCTCAGAGTATGAGCAGAAACTGCTTGACTACT
This sequence comes from Sulfurimonadaceae bacterium, assembly GCA_016744575.1. GTDB lineage: Bacteria > Campylobacterota > Campylobacteria > Campylobacterales > Sulfurimonadaceae > BB26. The sequence goes on from JADGEC010000026.1 coordinate 30,924, forward strand.
ATGATGCAAACCCTGAGTTCATCCTCCCGAGATCTCGCCGTAACGAAGTCATCAACTTCGTAAAAGGTGGCCTCAACGATCTCTCTGTGACACGTACCAGTTTCACCTGGGGTGTCAAGATGCCAGAATCGATGCAAGACGATAAACATGTCATGTATGTCTGGCTTGATGCGCTGCTGAACTATGTCACGGCGCTGGGTTATGGCAGTGATGAGAAAAACATGGACTACTGGCCAGCGACTATGCATCTTGTCGGTAAAGACATCCTACGTTTTCATGCTATCTACTGGCCTGCGTTCTTGATGAGTCTGGACCTTCCATTGCCAAAGCACATCGCGGCGCATGGCTGGTGGACACGTGATGGTGAGAAGATGAGTAAGTCAAAAGGTAACGTAGTCATCCCTAAAGAGGTCGCAGACGCTTATGGTGTCGAGAACCTCCGTTACTTCATGATGCGTGAGGTCCCATTTGGACAAGATGGTGACTTCTCTCAGCGTGCGTTCATCGACCGTATCAACTCAGACCTGAGCAATGACCTTGGTAACCTGCTCAACCGTATCATCGGTATGAGCGGAAAATACAGTGAGTTCCATATAGATAGTCAGCATGTCCTGGAGTACCACACCAAAGAAGTCGACGCGATGAACCTGGTGCTTGACGCACTTGAGCCTTTCCTCGATGAGCTTCAGACACACCGTTACCTTGAAGAGTTATGGAAACTCTTTACCATTGGTAACAAAGCTATTGAAGAGCACGCTCCATGGGTAAAGATGAAAGCAGACAAAAAGGATGAGGCGCTGGCTACGGTCGCACTTGTCGCAAACGTACTTGCACGTGCATCTGTCATGCTGCACCCTTTCATGCCGGAGACGACTAATACCGTCGCTGACGCACTTGGATTTACCATTAACACTGAGAGTTACCAGGAGCTTATCAAAAAGCGTACTATGCTAGCAGCGTTTACCATCAAAAAAGTACCACCTCTTTTCCCTCGTGTCGAAGAGCCGTTGATCCCTGAAGCACCAAAAGCAGTGATCGAGTCACATGCGTCAAAAGTCGAAGAGCCAAAGATAGAAGAGATCGAAGAGGACAACCTTATCACCTTCGATCAGTTCTTCGAGACTACACTGAAAGTCGGTACAGTCGTAGAGGCCGAAGAGGTACCAAAGAGTAAAAAACTACTCAAGCTTCAAGTCGACCTTGGTGATGCACGACCACGACAGATCATTGCTGGCATAAAGACCTTCTATTCGGCAGAGTCACTGCTCAACACACAGGTGTGTGTAGTCGCCAACTTGAAACCTGCAAAACTGATGGGTAATCTCTCTGAGGGCATGTTGCTAGCTGCCAAAGATGAAGATGGCCTCTGTCTGATCCGACCAGAAAAACCAAGAAAGGCCGGCGCAATTATTGGATGAGACTTGAGAACATCCTTGCACTGACACATGGGTCGTTGAAAAACGACCCCTTCATCACCGCCTTTGACGGCATCTCCTATCATGCTAAACGTGTAAAAAGAGGTGATCTCTTTATTGCCCAGGACCCTGACTCTATCGCTGAGGCGGTCTTTAATGGGGCTTATGGGATCATCTTCGACAGACCGACGCAGATCAGTGATGATGAGATCGCCTGGATAAAGGTCGACTCCATCGATGATGCGATGCTGCGGCTTTTACGCTTTAGGCTTCTAGAGAAAGAGCTAAACGTCTATCACTGTGATGCGGTCACTTTAGCACTTGCCAAACAAATCATGGCATCTAATGACTTTATCGTACTCTCTTCAAACCCTATAGAGACTTTTAAAGAGTTATGGGATTGTGAACAAGGTGCGACCGTACTCTATGATAAAGCTTTTACCAACAGCGACATCTTTACGGCTTCACAGCCTATGCCTGTGCACACAGATGAGAGAGTAGAGATCATTGAACAGACGCTTTTTGAGACGTCGTTCATCTATCAGCGCATCTTCTATGAGCGTCAACAGCTCTCTGCGTTCTTTATCCCTTATCTGGAACGACTGTTAAACTTTTTAGACAGTATGATGATACGTTTTC
>JADGEC010000154.1 GCA_016744575.1 Sulfurimonadaceae bacterium
AAGCTGGAAGATGTGGCTTGATATTGAGGTCGATCAGTTACGTTTGGTATCATTGTTAATGAAAACCATAGGTGGCGACTGACCCCGTTGAAAGCCATTATCCAACTGGATCAGATCTGGTTGTCAGAAAAAGAAGCTTTACCGCTATAGCTCCTGTAACAATGTTTACATTGTATTTCGCATGCGAAATCGTTTATCATCAATGCGTTCCATATTAGATACATTCTTGTGCATTTGGAAAACCGATTGTTGGAGTGTTTTAGTCGTTAAGAATATGCAACTGTTTGAGCGAAGCGAGTCTTCCATATTTAGGCTGAAACGCTTCAGCAATCGGGAACCTCCAGCCAGGAAGTTTTCCAACCGGCACAAGGCGTTTTTCATCCAATGCTTTGAAATGGCATTGAACACACGTGCTTACTTTTTTGCAAGAAAAAAAGTAAGAGAGGACGCTTTTTAGTTTGCCGTCGCCCAGGAAGTCTCAAAAGTCTGCTTTACTTCCCCTCTAAACGTAATAGTCCCATCCACAAGCCCAAGATAAAGCGTCTCCCCACTTTTTGGATAGACTTCAGCATGAGTAGCCGTCATCTTCTCTTGGTTCGCACGATAAAAACACGCAGCCATGCCCGTACCACAAGCAAGTGTCTCATTCTCAACACCCCGCTCATAAGTACGCACATGTAGGGAACCGTCATCATTGACTTTGGCGATGTTCACATTGGCATTGTACTCATAACGAAGTGCGCGAGCCTCGTCTATATCAAAGTGCTCGATGTCTGCATCGAATGTGACAAGATGAGGCACACCGGTATCTAAAAGCCACCACTTCTTGCCACCGGCATCAATACTCTTATCATGGATGACGGGAGGAGTCAGATCACTTTGTATCATCAGACCATTGACCTGTGCTTTGATCTCACCCGCTAACGTCAAGAACGACATCTCTGCCGGTGCAAGTCCACGAGAAAAAGCATAATGGGCACAGGCACGGCTTCCATTACCGCACATATCCGCCTCAGAGCCGTCAGAGTTATAGAACTGCCACTCAAAATCATAGGTCTCATGCGGGACAAGGACAATAAGCCCGTCTGCACCTACTCCATTTTGTCGGTCACAAAGCTCTATAGCCAATGCAGAACGGTCTTTTTTGATAAAAGTATGAAAAAGGACAAAATCATTTCCATTGGCACTGTATTTAGCGATCATCATACTCTCTCCTTAATGTTTATAATCGAACTTCTTTTTGATCATATCGACAAAGTCCTCACACTCCTGCTGGAGATGCTTCAACTTGCCACTGTTGTCGATGACCCAGGTGGCCCGCGTCTTCTTCTCATCGATATCCATCTGGGACTCGATCCGTCGAAGAGACTCCTCCTCAGAAAACCCATTTCGCTTCATATATCGCTGAAGCTGGATATCTTTAGGCGTATAGACCACGACTGAGTCTGCTATGGGATAAGCTCCTGACTCAAAAAAGAGCGGGATGTCGATGAGATAAGGGAACTCGAAAGCATCTTGTTTCTCACTTGCTGCTTCGATCGCTTCACGGATCTTGGGATGCAAGAACCCTTCAAGTGCCTCTTTCGCCTCGCTATCAGCAAAGACCAAAGTACCTAAAGCCCCACGGTCGACTTTGCCCGCTTTGACATACTCTGTACCGAAATGCTCACTCACCCATGTACTATTCGCATCTAAAAGCTTATGTGCTATCGCATCGGCATCGATGACACGAAGACCGTTAAGTCCAAGCAGTGAAGCTACGGTACTCTTACCGGTAGCGATCCCTCCGGTCAATGCGATGGCATATTGGAACGCCATTAGTTGCGGATCACTCCGAGATATGCTTTGCGTACATAGTTTGGCATCGCAAAGACTGCCTGGTGCATATCACAGTTATAGTACTGTTGACCCTCAAGAAGATCACTACGCTGCAAGATGACATCTGCCGTCGGATGGTACTCTTTAGATGCGAGCAGCAAAGTAGACTCACCAGCATTATAAGGCATGATGATCTTAAAGTAGTTACCCAAGATCTCCATGACTGCCGTATTGGCTTCTACATCATCAAGGGCCGGATGCGTCATGGAGACAAGTGCGTCCTCTTTACTCACACGCGCGACATGTGCCAGAAGTGCTGCATCATTCGCTGCTTCACTAAGGACTACATCAAAACTGTCATCAGCAAGTCCACGGATCGCTTCGAGTGCACCATCAGCACTGATCACACTGACCTGAAAGTCACTATAACGTGCAAGTTCTTCATCAAAACGTGTACTGTCATCACTGATCAGTAAAACTGTCTTAGGGTCTTTATGAGTACAAAGTGCTGTATGTACCATCATTTCTGGATAGATAAAAGATCTCATCAATATTGTCCTGATAATTTAATTACCGCGATTTTAGCATAGCTGTATTAAAAGTCATTAAAAAGCTTTGGTCCAACATAGCATTAAGCTTTACTTGATATTGATTATTCCCAATCTAAGCTGCTTTGCTATAATTTCAAAAAATCTATAAAGGTCTTCATATGAACGTCAACAAGATCCGTAAGACATGTCGTCCCATACGTATTACTCTCGGTCTGATACTGATCGCTATCGGTGTCTATACCGGCAACCCATGGTTTTATCTGGGTATCCTCCCTCTTATCGCTGGATTGGTAAACTTCTGTCCTCTCTGCAGCATTACTCAAGAGTGTGATCTTCCTGATGCACCAAAAGATGCGACAAGCCCTCAAGCTTAACTACCATATAACTGCATCTTTGCTATACTTCCAGCACTATTTTCTGGGAGTGAACATCCATGAGTCAGATCAGCTATAAAGACGCCGGTGTCGATATCGACGCGGGAAACAGTTTTGTCGAAAACATCAAACCACTGGTCAAGTCAACCGCTATCCCCGGTGTCCTTGGCGGCATCGGTTCCTTCGCTGGAGCCTTTGAGCTCCCAACAGGTTATAAAGAACCAGTCATGTTGGCCGCGACTGACGGAGTCGGTACCAAGCTAAAACTAGCCATCGACTCGGGGATCCATGATACTGTCGGTATCGACCTGGTCGCCATGTGTGTCAATGACCTCATCTGTAACTTCGGTACCCCTTCGTTCTTCTTAGACTACTACGCCACTGGCAAACTCGAAGTCGAAGTGGCGACTGCCGTTGTCAGCGGTATTGCCGAAGGGTGCCGACGTTCTGAGTGTGCTCTCATCGGTGGGGAGACAGCTGAGATGCCAGGGATGTACAGCGAGGATGATTACGATCTTGCTGGATTTGCCGTAGGTATCGCTGAAAAAAGCGAACTTGACCGCACCTCTCGAGTAGAAGCAGGTAACAAGCTTATCGCCCTGCCTAGTTCAGGTCTGCACTCCAATGGCTTCTCTCTCGCACGTAAAGTCCTTTTTGAGAAGATGGAACTACCATTTGATACTGACTTAAATGGAAAACCCCTCATAGAGGCGCTGCTTGAGCCTACAAACCTCTATGTCAAGATGTTTAAAGCTAACCGTGACAAGATACAGGCGATGGCCCATATCACCGGTGGTGGTCTCGTCGAGAACCTGCCACGCGTACTACCTAATAATATGCGTGCCGTCATCACAGAGAGCAGCATCAAAGTCCTGCCTATCTTCGACCTCATAGGAGAGCATGTCGCACGTGATGAGATGTTCCGCGCGTTCAATATGGGTGTCGGTATGGTCCTTGTCGTCAAAGACGAGGATGTCCAGGATATCCTTGCCAACACAGACGGTTACCTTATTGGACATATCGAAGAAGGTACTAAAGAGGCTATACTGGTCTAAACTGCTCTACACGATCAAGTAACTCTTTTTTTCTAAAGCTTCATCCAGATCTATAGGATGATGCTCTTTATGCTGTATTCAAATCCCTGGTATCTCCTCATCGATCATCCCCCTCCCCCTTTATCAAATCTTCCGTACTCTTTTCACATATTCCAGACAAAAGTGACTATCATAAATAGACTCGATATACATTTTCATCTCTACTCAACTGCGTACACAATATGTACCAACAGCACTATCTAAAATAGGACATTATATGTATTAGAAAAAAAATATGTAAAGAATATGTAGAAAATATGCTGGGTGTCAGTAGTCTATTTTTATGCTCAGTTCATAACGTGTATTAAAAGTCATGGTCTAGAACCGAAGTTCTTTACCGACGACTTTTACAAAACATGTATTATCAAACTGTTCAGGGATGACAGTAAAGGGTGGATATGTTGGATTATTAGGGACAAGGGTGACTGTCCTATTATTGATGTCTTCATAGTATTTTTTGATGCCTGATTCACCATCATAGAGAAAATGTACGATATCACCATTCTCGATTTTGACAGAAGGATCGCAAAAGACTATCTCGCCATGCTTTATGCTTGTGCTTGTATCGTTCATCATCGAATCACCGTCTGCTCGCACAGCGTAGACGGTCGGATTAGAAAATGTCGAGGTCACAACTAAGTCTATGTCTTCATTATAGTACATATTAGCTTCTCCGCAGGATGCCATAGCAACAACAGGTACTAAATACTCCTCTTCCTGTTTACGCTCTGAAATTAAATAATCAAGTGTCACTCTAAAATGACGGCTTATCTTCTCTTTTATACTATCAGGAAAGACTATCGCTCCTGACATATATCGAGTAAAGTTAGTCCGTGTATTGTTAGTCAACTCCTTCTCGCCTGATATTAGCCTCGCCAATTCAGCATTAGACTGTATTCCTCTTGCAGCCATAAGTGCTGATATCTTCTCGTGGATCTTCATGATTATATCTCCTAACTGTCACAAAGATTATAACATAATACATAAAATTACTATACAATTTATGTATTATTAACAGTAAATATGGGTAAATTAACAAAAACAATTTGATACAATTATTGTATCAATGTTTTCAAAGGAATGAAATTGACGATCAAGAAGATAAGCCGAGTCACAGGGATACCGGAAAATACGTTATATCGTGCAAAAAGTGGAAGAAACTATCCAAATAAAAATACATTGAAGAAGATCCATGATGCAGGATTTGATGTAGCACAGTTCATCCAGCCTCATCTAAAGGAGTTAGGATTAAGAGTCACCAAAGAGTAGGTTCAAGGGCCAGTTTTAAACTAAAACTTCCCCTTGAGTCTATGGACTGTCTGATCTTGCAGGACGGCAGTGCATAGCTCTAATATATCGCATTTAGTGTAATGCAATGTCTGCATTATAGCTACTGGAACCTTTCAAGACCAAAATATTTATAAACAGTGGGAACTGCTCCCATAGGAGCACCCTCCTCCCTATAAAAGATGGTCTTCACCTACAAGGAAATACCATGAGTGAAAGACGAGTGAGCCTCTCTTATTCACATAAAAAAAGTCATATGCTTACTTTCATAGATAAGAGCGCTATTTACAGTATCCCATCTTTGCAAAGTATATCTATATCAGACAATGTAATGATCTTGATATGAACAAGACTTCAACAGATTCTTACATGCCTGATGAGCAGCAGATACACCTGACTAAGCAGATGAGGATGACACCCATCAAGGCTGGAGACACCGTACACGTACATCAGACCTTCATCGCAGGTGATCAAGGCGGTGAGCTTGTAGGCCATGATGTGCTAGTCATCGACGTAGATATCGGGTACTGCCTGGTCGAATCACCAGACGGAGAGTATTCCTGGTGGATAAATGAGCGTTTTTTGGAGTTGCTGTGAGCTGTCCTTTCAAAGAAGTCGAGAAGACTCAAAACTAGGTCATCACTATCACGTAAAAGAAAATCTATCATCAAATGATATATGGAGGGACAAGCATGTCAAGAAAAGGTACCGCAGACGAAGACTATCACTTTGACAGGAGTATCAACCTACCTAGTTGGAGTGCACCGACAAGTATGATAAACACATTTGAGTGTCTGGCTGATTCTTTAGAGCGAAGACCATCAAATTGCATCCAGGAAGCGATCGATGACTTTTTAAACAAATACCATTTTTCGGACCCAATGTCATCTACTGTACTTAACCCTATAGGCAAGTCAGAGAAAAGGTGATGATAACGACATCCATAAGACTAGGTAGAGCCGATAATCATCGAGAGATCGTTTAAAGTACCTATATCAGATGGATATGGATGGAAAGTATCTGGACTGACAGATACTACAGGTGTCAAGCCAGTAGAAGCTGGTACGACAGGAGATAGACATATTTTAGGAGAGAACGATGAGTACTATATATTATTACAGGAGTGCGGATTTTGAAGGTGGAGTCAATACCCCGCTCGACACTGGATGGGTCCCACCACATGACAGTGCATGGAAGATCGAACTGA
>JADGEC010000155.1 GCA_016744575.1 Sulfurimonadaceae bacterium
TTCGACTACTTTGATATTTAGGATGTTAGCCAGATACTCGGTATCGAAATCCTCATCCGTAGCATGAGCGACATCGATGATAGCCTGTACCTCATCACTTCCTTTTAACTGCGTATGTGCCGCATCAAAGGCACTTTTCAGCCGCGGCAGGGCCTCTTCTGCTATCGAGCTGTCCACAAGCAGAGTCTCCATCGCATTACAGACACCCGGCCGCTGGACTTTCGCATTGACAGCAATGGCGATCGCGTTGTCCAAGATGGCCTCTTTGTCTATATAAGTGTGACACTGTCCCTTATCATGCTTGACTACGGGAACAGAAGCGTTCTCACTTACATAACGAATGAGCCCTGCCCCACCTCGTGGTACGATAAGATCGACATATTTATCCATCCTTATGAGCTTGGAGACACCTTCTCTTGAAGAGTCTGGCAGAAGAGATATGAGTGACTCCGGAAGGTCGTTTTTCTTCAAGACTGCCTGCAGGACATCCGCTATCGCGATATTTGACGACTCAGCTTCCTTGCCCCCTTTAAGAACACAGACGTTGGAGCTTTTAAAGCATAACGCGGCGGTATCAGAAGTGACGTTTGGACGAGACTCATAGATGATACCTATCACTCCAATAGGCACAGAGACCTTCTCGATCTTAAGGTCCTCATCTGTCACCCACCCATCAAGTACACGACCTACAGGCTCTTTGAGTGCAGCTATCTCCTCGACTGCGACAGCCATACCATCGATGCGTGACTCATCAAGAAAAAGACGGTCTTTAAGGGCAGAGCTAAGGTCATTTGTCTCTGCTTCACGCATATCTTTTGCATTCTCTTCGAGAATAGCCATGGTATTCGCCCGTAAGGCATCTGCCATCTCATGTAATATACGCTTCTTTTCTGCACCGCTTATCTGAGCCAGTACGCGACTACCCTGCTTCGCTGTCTTTAAAAACTGTTCCATGATCCACCTATTTGTATTTATATGACTATTTCTAAAGATCCCCATCAAGGATACTTAGAGATAGTCGTATTAGATTATGATCTATATCATCATCTCGACATTATAGGACAAAACGGCTGAGATAGATCGATAGCCTGAAAGTAAAGAAGAAAGTCATCAAAGATGCCCGTGAGGGCTAATGTATTGAAAGTTTTTTGATTAGGGGTAGTTGTTAAAAGATGAAGTAGGGAAGAGCTCCCGTACTTCTGTTTACAAAGATTATTTTGAGATAAAGTTGTAAAGACCTTTAGCTGTACCAGCCATCATCATCAATGGAGCGACGCCCATTGCAAGACCTGCGCCAGCGCCTTCGCCCATGTAACCTGCCATATCAGTCATCATATCGCCCATCTTGTTATCAAAACCAAAACCGCCAGCGATGCTCTTACCTTTAGCACTACCTATCTCACGTGCTGTATCAAGTTGCTTTTCAAACGCGTCAATAGCGCCTTTTACGATATCTGTTGATGCATCGAACTGTGCCTCTGCGATATCTACTAGTACACTACTCTCTGATTTAGTTGCTGCTGCTGTTGCCATGTTGTTTCCTTTAAGTTAAGTATAAAAAATGTTTTGAGTAAAGACTCTTTTAAAATGTGCTCTTATATAAGAACAGAAGAATTTTAATATAACTATACTTAAAGTATCATTATATGATTTTCTAATATTACTTATCCGTAATAATTATTTTGCTCAATCTTGCCAAACTTGACCACATCGTCTTTAAACTCTCCGGCTACAACTCGGTCTTTGCAGAAGAGATGACTCACACTCATTTTCCACTCATACTGAGTGTAGATCTGGAAAATGGCATACTGGTGAGGGTAAAGTGACCTTCTTTGGTACCTCATCTTATACCAAGATCGATCCATATCATAAAGCTCTCCATAATAATGTGAGAGATCTGCCATCGTTCGTAAGATCAGGTACTGTTGAGAATGCAGACAAGCTCATCAGTGCATTCGAAGAGACGGAGAAAAATTCTAAAGCACTCTTTATACTACTCGACACTATGGTCGATGAGAATCGTTAGACACGTCTCTTATCGATCGCTTTGATACAATAGAGCACTTCTATCTTGAGTGATGACAACAACTGCTCATCACTCGCCTTACCATAACGTGCCTGCTGATACAGCCCTTCTATTACAGAAAGTCTATCTATGTGTGGATAAGCCCGTTGAACGGTTCCAAGGAAATGTGACATCGTCTCACTTGATGTCTTAGTCAGTCCTGCCCGCTTCAGTCGTCTCAGAAGTGGCCTTATGACACAGAGTACTTCATCATCACAGCTCTTTGTTTGAAGTAAACGGACCAACACAGATGAGAGGAGGATCAGTAAAATAAACGCGCCGATGACTTTACCAAGAAACATCGTGTTTTGCATGAGCTCCTTGAAGAGTGCTGTCTGTTTAAAGCGACTGTAGTGAAGGACCCAGTGCTCAAGAGTATATTTTCCATACATAAAGTAAAGATTGCTGCGATGCCAGAGTCTCTGCATAAAGGTCGTCTCACTGTTTGGGTCCAGCTCATTGATAAGTACATTGAGCGACTCTTTAGCACTGAGGTCATCCGCAACTGCCAAAGCCGTAGGCTCAAAACGCACCCAGCCACGATCACCGAGGTAGAGCTCCACCCAGGCATGCGCATCTGACTCTCTGATGACAAGATAGTTCTCTATGGCGTTCTTACGGTCAGCCTTATAGCCAGTCACGATGCGTGAGGGGATACCAGCAAGGCGAGCAAGGTTAGCGAAAGAGGCAGCAAAATGGACACAATAACCCTTCTTCGTCTCAAATAAGAAGGAGTCCGTCGGATGTCCGAGATCTGGAAGTTCCGGACGAAGTGAATAGATGAGCTTTTGGGCTTTGAAAAACTGTACAAGGGCTTTAGCCTTCTGCGCCTCATCAAGACCACTAAGACGCATCGCTTCGACTGCTTCGAGACTTCGTGGATCACGCGCTCTATCTGTTTGAAGTGCATGACGCATATAGGTCGAGCTGCTTTGCGGAAGCGTCTTATAGACCAACGCAGATGAGCCTCTATAACGCAAAGTCTCATCGATCTTTACATCTGACGTGACGATGAAGTTGCTGTCCAGCTTACTCTTTTTTGGATACTTAGTAGGTAAGTCAAGCATATAGAGCCACCTACGCTGATGCGGGTAGAGCGTCACCGCATAAGCGCTGAGCGACTCTGCGCCTATCACTCTGCCAAGGTTCACCATCTTCTCTTTGAAAGCAGGCAGTGCTTCCCAATGGCTTACCTTGTCGCGGTAAAGCACACTACCGCGAAAATAGAGCTGGTCGTCGCGAGGCATTGTCTCATCAAACAGCACCTCCATGACCACACGCTGTGAAGGTACCAGCAGTGCTTTTGAGTCCAGATGCATCGTCCCATCATGTCCTGTCCGGGCAATCTCATCACTTTTAAAACCAAAGGTCGTCTTTTGAAAAGAGATACGCGGAAAGAGTAGAAAAAGCAGTACGACTACAGGGATAGCCAAAGCAAAGAGAGTCGAGCTCATCTTTAGTGCTTCATCCAGTGGCGACTGCATCTGATGCCAGACCAATAGCAGTAAAAAGAGAAAGAGAGTAGAGAGTGCGTAGAAGAGCATAGTGATGGTGTTAAAAAAGAAAAAAGCCAGGATGAAGAGCAGCACTGGCGAGAAGATAAGGTAAAAATTGATGGTGCGGCTCATCCGCTGTAGTGTCACGGCCAGGACCAGTAGTGAGACGACAAGCGAGACAAAGACCAGCATACGTGAGAGTGCTGCGATGTTATACTGCGCATAAAAACTTAGCACTATGCTAATAAGGCCCAGCAGCATAAAGCCGTAAATGGTCATCTTTGAGATATGGCTTTTGAAAAGCATCAACGCACTCAAAAGCAGATAGAGCAGCATAGGCAGTTTGAGTGTAAAAAGATGCGGTAACAGGGCAGCCACCAGTGCGATGTCTAACAACCTTTGCAAGTCTGGTGGCGACTTAATAGCTGGCAAGGTAGGCAAGTATCGCATCGGTCGTCATCTTTTTACTATCTAGCAGCTGTACAGGCATAGTGATGGTGAATGAGAGGTGTTCTCTCTCACATGTCACTACCCACAAGCAGAGCTGACTCAGACGCGCCTCATCACTACTGGCGCAGCTTAAAAAATCAAGGTCCAGTGTCGTGTCCTGTCGGGTATGAGAGAACTGTTTACTCATCACGCCTGCTCCCGAAGCCAGAGAGGGCCAGTGGATGAGTGCGACATTGTCATCATGTTGGTAGGTCCTTAACCCCTCAAAATCGTCGCGTTCACCGATAAGCGTCAGACTCTGTCTGTAGTACTCCTGCAGTGATACTCCTTTTGGTTCCGGATAGACCATGACCTTTTGATGAAGTCCACGAAATGTAAAGAACCGCTCATAGGGCAATGGAAAATAACTGGCGATCTCTAGAGGAAGACAGTCGTGTTCTCCACGCTGATCGAAACGGACATCAAAGTCTATGATCTCGCCCTTATAGGCATCGATCCGCCGGATTCCCCTGCTCTGCCCGGCATACGTACACTCAATGGCGTAACTTACCCGAGAAGTATGATTCTCCACTATCACTTTACATGCTGATGCGTTTTGGGCAAACAGACGTTCTTGTGATAGCACACGGGCATCAAGCGCATCAAGGTTCAAACGGCCTATCAGGCTTGAGGCTGCTGCAAAAGAGAAGGTGAAGAACATGACCAGATAGACGATGTTGTAGTTGTGCATGTAGGCGAGCATAAAGAGCCCGATGATGGTGATGACCAGCAGCGTGAAATAGCGGTTCGGTCTCGATTTGACCGAACTAACTATCCGGATGAACGTTCGCAAGGATCTCATCGGCTATCTTTTCGGGGTCACTTTTGTCCGTAGTGGACTTCAAACGGTGCGCTGTGACATAGGGAAGCATCGTCTTCACATCATCAGGCGTCACAAAGTCTCGTCCTTCAAGCAGCGCCCATGCCCGGCTAAGGTTGGCAAGGGCTAAAGCCCCGCGTGTAGAGAGGCCATTTTGTACTATGCCACTCTCACGTGTGAAGCGCAATATGCTCTGCATATAGTCTAGAAGTGCTTCTGAGAGAAAGACCTCACTGCACTGCTCCTGTAAAGCTATGACCTCATCAAGACCAAAGGCATGAAGCTCTTCAAGCGAGATAGAACGATGAGCAGAGAGAATCTTCCGCTCTGCCTCATGTTCAGGGTACCCCAGCGAAAGTGACACGACAAAACGGTCGAGCTGGGAACTGGGAAGTTCAAAGGTGCCCACCTCTTCAAAAGGGTTTTTTGTCGCGATTACGAAGAATGGATGCGGCAGCGGCAGTGCTTTTCCCTCGATGCTCACCTGCTGCTCCTCCATCGCTTCAAGCAGGGCACTTTGTGTCTTTGGACTCGCACGGTTTATCTCATCAGCCAGAAGACATTGTGAGAAGATCGGACCCTTTTTAAAATTGAACGCGCCGCTCTTTCTATCGAAGACATTGATACCAAGGATGTCTCCCGGCAGAAGATCGCTGGTAAACTGCACCCGCGAGTAGCTAAGCCCCAACACCCTACTCAGTGTCTTCGCCAGCATCGTCTTTCCGACACCGGGAAGGTCGTCGATGAGAAGATGACCACGCGACAAAAAAGCCGCCAAAGCGACCTTGATCTGCAGATCTTTGCCTCTGATGACTTTTTCGACTTCGGCGATTATCTGCTCAGTAAGAGGAGTGCTTTGCATAAGAACCTTTCATCTGTTGATTGTAACAGTCAGTGGTTAAAGATATTATGAATTATGAGTTATAGTCTTGTATCTACAAAAGCGGTAGAGTTTACTGCTATGCATCACATCGTCAATTGGGGGCTTTGTTTTAAGGGAGAGGTTCTCATTTTGATGGATCATTTTGAAGACAACGGGACACTTAGGCTCTTCTCTGAGTATATGGAGAATGGAGACTCTCTATTTGTCTTGGTCATAAGAAGGTCTTAACAGAGTCGGTCTTTAAAGCAGCCTCTTTACTTCTTGTATCTTTTGAATTTATCACAGTGGCAGGACCAACTCATAATAGACACCGCGACCACTACCAAGACTTTTTAAGATCTCTTTTTCTACCAGATCACTCAAGTCTCTACTCGCCGTTATTCTTGTGGTCTTGGTCAGACTCATATATTTCTTGACCCGCATACCGCCATCAAACCCATCTGGTAAATAGGACAACATCTTGAGTATTACTTTCTTCTGCCTTTGATTGAGCCTTGTCTCTTTATACCTATCCCAAAACCTGGCTTTGGTCTTTACTGTCTCGACCCGCTTAAGTGTGTCATCTATTGACG
>JADGEC010000156.1 GCA_016744575.1 Sulfurimonadaceae bacterium
AAAGCAGAAGTTGGCCCTTGTGGCTTGACTCTACTTTTGAAGGATATTATAAATGGGAGGATTACCTCAGGACCTGAAGAGTCTTGTACATCTATTCTTACGGGGTTATTTTTTGTAATACTATGTAAATATTCTTCTTCAAGTGTTATATTGTTCTCATTGTCTATATCTCCCAGCATATATATAAAATGCATAATAATATTTGGAAGTTTTATTGTTTCGAATTCAAGACTAGGTACTTGATAGGATTTTTTAAATGTATTTTTATCTTCAGAAATATTGAAATGACTGTAGATGTTAGCAAGCTTACGATATCTGTATCTGTATGAGGATAACCTTTTACGTGACTGAGCATCTTGTGATTCAATATTTGAGCTAGTTGTTAGTAAAAAAGTAAAAATTCCGTCTACTTTTGCACGACGTAGAAATTTTGATATATATAGAAAGTAAAAGTCAGAATCCATATTTACAATAAGAATAACCATTTCTCCAGTAATACTTGCATCATCTAATTGAGAAATATTTTGCTCATTCACTGAAAATAAAGAGACTAGATCATTATCGAAGTTTTTATAAATGACTTTTTGCAATGAATCGAAGTTGGGGTCTCCTATTTTTACTATAGAGATGTGTTTGTATTGCATATGTTGTCAATCCTGTATAACTAGATAAATAGGATAAGAATAATAGCATACATTTTAAGACTGTATTCTCTCGTGAGATTAGTTTGAATGAAAGTATAAAAAAGATGAGTGTGCCCAAAACGTGCCCATTTTTGAAGAAATAATGAAAGTTGATAGAGCTGCAAAGGCCCTTGTTTGCGGTCTTTTGTAGTTTTTTATATAGTTAAGATAATTTTCCCTAGCTGTCCGCCATATGATCTCCCATAAACTACCTATTTACCGATACTTTCACACTTTAAGAATAACACTGTCAGTAGTTTTGTAAACTTTACAATGATAATCTCAATATATCACCGACAAGTCTACCAATATTATTATCCAAATATATCACGGCTTCTATCGACCTTCAATTGCTCACCCTTGATGTACTTCGCGTAGTTATTAACGATCAATGGTTGATATTTGTGACAATCTAAGACTTCTTTTACTTTAGACAATAGATACAGGTCTATAATCTATTTAAAAACAGTATTCTTTCATATGATTTGAGATCAATGATCGTTTCCGATCAGTAAGGCATGTAGTGATCAAGATATGGTTAACTCTTTTTCTGTTGTTTTTTACATCGCTTATTGCGGACCCACTTATCATCAACACAGAGCTCCGACCACAAAACGTACTTAAAGGGGCTTCTCTTTATATAGATGCTGATGGGAACAGAAGTGTCGAAGAGGTACTTGACGACTTCTCTCTTTTTACTGTCTTTGACTCTGAAAAGATAGATCTTGGCTTTACCACCGATCAGGTCTGGATACGTTTCTCTATAAAGAATAGCTCTGCCCGTCCACTACATCCGGTTCTCGAACTCGATAATCCAATGCTGGACTACATAGAGCTCTATGAGATAAAAGAGTCCCAAGTCATCTCGCATGAGAGTACCGGGCTTCTATCACCTTATGATTTTGAAGGCCCTTTGAACTTCAATTTCGAACTCTCCATCGAACCAGAGACTACTCAGGATTACCTATTACAAGTCAATACCACAGGCTCTTCCCTTTATTTCAAAGCTACCATCATGACACAGAAGGCCCTTTGTCAAAAAGAGCTCCAACATCAACTTATTCAGACTCTCTATCTTGGTCTTATCATCGGACTGATCATCTACAACTTCTTTATCTATTTTTTCAGTAGAGATACTAATTATCTCTATTATGTGGGTTATCAGATCTTTATGGTCTTGACCTATAGCTCATTGACGACCATCACAAAACATATCTTTGAACCAAAGGTCATGGCCATAGATGCCTTTATGGGGCTCTACTACTTAATAGGCGCTATGGCCTTTATGCTGCTCTTTACCCGATCGATACTAAAGCTTCATGAGATAAAATGGATCGATAATGGTATCAAAGTATTTCTATTACTTGATATGATCTTGTTAAGCCTCATCATGACTTGCTGCTACCCCATCCATGCCACTATCGCGTTGACTCTACTGGGCAGCCTCTATCTTATCGTCATCAGTCTCTACCTAAAATACAAAGGTCATCCATATGCGACCTATATCGTAGTAGGGTGGAGCGTCTCCCTTACAGGTTCGATCTCACTGATACTCTTTCAGTTGGGAAAGGCACCCTATATGGAGACTTCCCCTTATATATATGAGTTTACCGTCGTCTTCGAAGCCATACTCTTCTCCATCGTCCTGGGTAAACGCATCAATCATAACAAAGCACTTGCCAAGGCATTGGCTACTCAGAAGGTCCTGGTCAAAGAGCTACACCACCGTGTCAAGAACAATATGCAGCTTATTATCTCCCTCTACCGTCTGAAGTTCTCCTATGTGAAAGACAATGCCATCAGTAGTAGACTGATAGAGAACGAGAACAACATCATCGCTATGAGTGCTATCCATGAGGTCCTTTACGCACAAGAGGACCTCGAACAGCTTGACACACAGACCTATTTTCAGCAATTGATAGATCTGCTGCATCACTCGCTTAATCAAAGGAACATCTCTATTGTCTTTAATAGTTCAGTCAGTCTGCCTCCCCAACAGGCTATCTACTGTGGGATCATCCTCAATGAACTGGTGACTAATGCCATCAAATATGCTTTTCAAGAGAGGAAAAAAGGAGAGATAGAGATATCCTTATATGAGAAAAAGAAAAAGGTGACCTTCTGCATCAAAGACAATGGAATTGGTTTCGATGAGAGTGTAAAGACGGAGTCCTTCGGTCTAGTCCTCGTAAAAGCACTGGCAGAAGGTGAACTTCATGCCACTATGGAGATCGATACAGAAGACGGAAGCAGTTACTGTTTCAAATGGGATAGGTGATCGACTGGTCTTTTTTCTACTTTATGGTAAGACTTATAAAGACTCGTCGGTTTCTCCGTGTCATTTTTACCGTTGTTTGGTATCTGTTATTTTAACTTCTCGTGCACAAGTCCATTTACCACTTTTGGGTTTGCTTTGCCCCCTGTGCTCTTTAAGACTTGGCCTACAAAGAAGCCTAATAGTTTGGTGTTGCCTGCTTTAAACTTAGCGACGTTGTCTGGGTTTTTTGCGATTATCTCATCAATAATAGGTAAGATCTTAGCTGGGTCACTAATCTGTACAAGTCCTTTAGCTTCGACTATCTGTGATGGGTCTTCGCCTGTTTTAGCCATCTCTTCAAATACCTGCTTAGCTATCTTACTTGAGATAGTCGTATCATCGATCATCTTGACCAGTCCTGCTATCTGCTTTGCATCAAACTTAAGCTCACTTGCCTGCATCTGTTTTAGCTCTCTAGCTACTTCATTTGTCACGATGTTAGCTAGACCTACCGGGCTGTTTAACACAGAGAGAGACTCTTCGTAGAATTTTGAGAGATGCTCATCACGAGCCAGAGTATCAGCCACTTCGCTGTTTAGTCCAAACTCACCAGTGTACTTATCAAATAGTGTTTGTTCGTGATCACTCATCGCTGCTACTTCACCATCTATTTGCACTTTTTTAGCTTGAGCTCTAGGGGCACTTTTAGTCGTCTTTGTCTTTTTACCCCAAGAGTCTTTAAGACCAACGATCTTATTAAACACAGGCTTTTCATCGGTGTAGTCAATAGGGTCAGCATAAAAATACCCCTGTCTCTCAAACTGGAACCTCACATCAGGCCTCTCAGTTATCACAGCAGGTTCGACAAGAGCATTTTTGATGATACGTAAAGAGTCTGGGTTTATATCTTCTACTCCCTCTGGGGCTTCAGTAGAGAAGAGTCTGTCATAAAGCCTTACTTCAACTGTTTTAGCTTCATTTGCACTCACCCAATGGATAGCACTTTTGACTTTAATACCGCTGGTATCTGAGCCGCTTTTAGAATCAGGATGATATTTTGCTTTTATCTCTGTGATGTTACCACTGGCGTCTTTGATGATTTCCTTACAAGAGATAATATAAGCATGCTTGAGTCTCACTGGCTGTTCAGGGGTAAGACGGAAGTAACCTTTTGGAGGGTTCTCCATAAAGTCATCACGCTCAATATAGATCTCACGAGAGAAAGGTAACTTTCTTGAACCCTCTTTAGGCACATCATCTGGGTAATAGGAAGCATCGATCTCTTCGTGACCTTCATAATTCTCGATCGTCACTTTGAGTGGATCAAGTACACACATCACGCGCGGAACTTTTGTATTAAGATCATCTCTTATAGAAAACTCAAGCTGTGCGACATCGACCATGGAGTTTGCTTTGGCTATACCTATTTGATCACAGAAGTTTAAAATAGATTCTGCTGTATACCCTTTTCTTTTATACCCAGCGATCGTCGGCAGACGAGGATCATCCCAGCCACTTACTTGTCCACCTTGGACCAATTCTAGAAGCTTTCTTTTACTCATAACCGTATGGTTAATGCCAAGTCGTGCAAACTCATGCTGATAAGGACGTGCTGTCTTAAGACCCAGGGTATCAAGAACCCAGTCATAGATATCACGGTTGTTCTCAAACTCCAGTGTACAGATAGAGTGAGAGACCCCTTCAATATAGTCAGATAGACAGTGAGCAAAGTCATACATCGGGTAAATAGACCACTCATCTCCTGCTCTAAAATGGTGTGCGTGTCTGATACGATATAAAAGTGGGTCTCGCATCTTCATATTGGCTGCCGACATATCGATCTTGGCTCTTAGTACATGTTCACCGTCTTTAAACTCACCCTTTTTCATTCTTTGGAAAAGGTCCAGGTTCTCTTCAACACTACGCTCAGCGTATTTGCCACGTTTTCCTGCCTGGGTAACAGTCCCACGGTATTCACGTATCTCTTCCTCGGTCAGACTATCGACATATGCCTTGCCCATCTTGATGAGCTCAATAGCGTAGTCGTATAGTTTAGGGAAATAATCAGAAGTAAAATATACATTATTATCAAAGTCAAATCCAAGCCACTCTACAGCATCTTTAAGCGCTTCGACATATTTCGTATCTTCTTTAGTTGGATTGGTATCATCCATCCTAAGGTTACAGTGGCCATGATAATCACGTGCAATACCAAAATTTATAACGATAGACTTAGCATGTCCAATATGCGGGAACCCATTAGGCTCTGGAGGAAATCTTGTCGTGATCTCTTTATACTTGCCTGACTTCAAGTCCTCTTCGACTATTTTACGTAAAAAATCTTTGCTTTCGCTCATTATGATCTGACCTTTTTATTCTGTGACTTTAGGGCACCTCTAATAACCTTCTTTATCCTCTGATGATATACAGGGTTACTAGAGGTGCCCTGTATTAAGAGTCGTATTTTATCAAGTTAGAGCTTATTGAACTTCTACTATGTTTTTGGAAGAATAAAAGATTATGCAGACGATAGAAAGTCAGAAGGGTCTGGGTTGAAAAAGAGAAAAATAGATACGGGAGTCGATGATGCGTAAAGTCATGTTTTTATTAGTCTTTTAAACATTCAGCCCCAGAGGTGTTCTTTCAAAAATAGAGGGATGACTACGTTTGAGTTCTTTTATGGTGTAATAGAGGAGTAGAGACCACCTCCTATTTCGTCTTCTCAAGCTTAGCTTTTTTTATCTCTTCTGCCATGAATGTACGAACAGCAGCCGATACGTTAGTACCTCTTTCTTCGCATATTTTCTGGAACGCTTTGTACATATCTGGCTTGACGTTAAGATTGATCTTTTTCATGTTATCTCTTTCTTTAAATATTTGTCCAATTATATATAGCCTTCCTTAAACAATAATGCCACTTCCCCAGTGTGATCATCGCGTCACCTCTTTTTAGATGCGCATGAACTCCAAGAAGACTTTCTGGTTCCCACGGTTCTCTTGGCAAGCCTCTTTGTTGTAGGGCGTATGTAGGTGATCTTGATCTCTTAAGGGCATGCAGAGACTATCGGATATGAGCGGTATTCGCCTTAGCCGAGGAAGATTCGAGGATTGCATTACCACATGCACGTGGGAATGAGAAAAAGTAGTGGGTTGTCATCTCGTATGTAAAAAAGCCTTATAGATGAATAGCCTATACTATAGAGGTAGAGTTCGTTAGAAGTAATATATCGGTTAGTCACCTAAAGCAGCAAAGTCTAGCTTGTGGGTCAGTCAGATAATCACACTTTAAACTTGAGTGGCGAGTGGATCGGTTTTCAATATCTTTTTTTTGCACCCCAAGGGCATTTGTCGCTTCGCTCGGGCACAAGGAAAAGTC
>JADGEC010000027.1 GCA_016744575.1 Sulfurimonadaceae bacterium
CTATCATCTCTATACCGCTCATGACTGGCATCCCTATATCGGTGATGATCAGATCGAACTCACTCTGCTCATAGTTCTCAAGACCCATCTTGCCATTTACGCAGACAGTGATATTGTGAAAAAAGTGATAAAGTAGTTTAAGCGTAGCTATTCGGACTTCTATATTGTCTTCGACATAAAGCAGACGAAGATCTTTACTATTGTCTATTAATGATAGGACTCTATCTGTTTGCATCGTTGCCTCCCTCTATGATTTTATGCTACCCATATGTGGAAGAATAACATCTCATCATCTGTCAAATATAACATTTTTCAGATGATGATCATACCCTGTTTTAAGGGGTTTTTAATAGTGATGGATGGGAAGTTGCGTGATGTTTTGTTGCGTTTAAAAACAGTTGCTAGTGTTGATCATAGAGCCATTTTTTTGCTACAGCTTTGAGTGCATCAGGGTTTTCTGAAGCGAAGAGTCTAAGCTTAGTATGATCGAAACGGTCTCGAAAGTCGTAGTGTCGCTCGAGATACTCGACAATAGCCTCTCCAGAGTGGATCAAGAGGCTTTTCTTATCAAAATAGTCATCGATGGCATTGGCTATAAGTGGGAAGTGCGTACATCCGAGGATAATGGCATCGGGTGTTGTAAGCTCACCAAAATAGTGGTGCAGGGTACTTTTGAGGATCTCACCCTCAAAGAGCCCCTCTTCGACGATCGGTACGAAGAGACCGGTCGCTTTGGTAGTTACGTTGTTATATCCATGTCTTGAAAGTAGGGTGTCGTAAGCCCTGGAAGCTACGGTCGCTTTGGTCCCGAGTACAAGTACATTCGCATCCTTATCAGCTAAAGCATTCTCAGCAGCGAGTATCCCAGGTTCAACGACTCCGATGATGTCAAAGGGAGCGTGCTCTCGCATCTCCGTCAGTGCGTAAGCACTTACGGTGTTACAGGCTGTGATAAGAAGATCGATATCGAAATTTTTGAAAAACTCTATAGCTTCAAGGGAGTAGCGGATGATGGTGTTTTTGTCTTTGACCCCGTAAGGGACCCTTGCAGTATCGCCAAAGTAGACGATCTCTTCAAAAAGGTGATGTTCGAGCAGTGATTTCACAACAGTCAGACCACCGATCCCGCTGTCGAAGACGCCTACTTTCATGCTTTGCCTTTTTTTACGCTTTTAGCCGTTGTTCATACTTTCGAGAAACTCTTCGTTGGTCTGACTCTTCTGCATCGTCGTGTAGAGGAACTTAAGGGCCTCGATCTCGTTCTCCTGCTTATGGAGCATAGAACGAAGGATAAAGACCTTTTGCAAGATCTCCGGTCCGATAAGCAGTTCTTCTTTTCGGGTACCGGATTTTAAGAGGTCCATGGCTGGGAAGATCCGGCGATCAGCGATCTTTCTGCTCAGGACTACTTCAGAGTTACCGGTTCCTTTGAACTCTTCGAAGATCACTTCGTCCATACGACTTCCGGTCTCGATAAGGGCGGTCGCGATGATGGTGAGGCTACCTCCAAACTCGATATTACGTGCGGCTCCGAAGAAGCGTTTTGGTTTGTGTAGGGCATTGGCATCGACACCACCGGAGAGGACTTTACCACTCGATGGTGTGACGGTGTTGTAGGCGCGGGCAAGACGGGTGATGGAGTCGAGCAGGATGATGACATCCTTACCGATCTCGACACGGCGTTTTGCACGTTCTATCACCATCTCGGCGACTTTCACATGGTTTTTAGCCGGCATATCAAAGGTCGAACTGTAGACTTCGCCTTTGACAGAACGCTCCATGTCAGTGACCTCTTCAGGACGTTCATCAACGAGTAGGACCATCAGTTCAGCTTCTGGATGGTTTTGTGCGATGCCGTGGGCAATATCTTTCATCAACTCGGTCTTACCTGAGCGTGGCGGTGCGACGATCAGTCCGCGCTGACCTTTACCGATTGGGCAGAAGAGGTCCATCATCCGTCCGGCAAGCTTAGTCGGCTGGTATTCGAGTGTGAGCTGGTCAAGTGCATAAAGCGGTGTCAGGTTCTCAAAGAGTGGTCGTTTCTTGCTCTCTTCGGGAGGCATGTAGTTGATGGCTTCGATCTTGAGCAGAGCATAGTAGCGCTCCTGCTCTTTTGGCGGACGTACCTGTCCTGTGACCACATCTCCGTTTCGCAGGGCGAACTTACGGATCTGTGTACTGGAGACATAGGCATCATGAAGTGAGTCACTGAAGCTTTGGTCGATGGCGCGAAGGAAGCCGTAACCGTCTTGCATGATCTCAAGGATCCCGGTAAAGAGGATGAATCCTCCCTGAGATACCTGCGATTTCAAGATCTCAAATATCAGGTTCTGACGTTTTAACTCATTACGCTCTTCGATCTTGAGTTTTGCCGCTATATCAAGAAGTTCACTGAGGCTTTTTGTACGGAGTTCTTCTACTGAGGGGCCTTTGACAGGCGTATGGGTACGGGATTTGGAGTTTTTGTTCGGGCGTGAGTTATCACTCATGTAGTACCTTGGACATTTGATTTTCTTAAAGTTTAGAAGTTAGATTGCAGAGATCTTTTGTGCTGAAAGTGCTTTAGTTGGACGTATTCTAGTGTATTGGTCAAGTAAATGTCAAGAAAGGTGTTGGATTCGCTATAGTTTGGCAATAATTTTTGTTATGATTCTCATTATAGTCTTTGGGAGTTGGTAATCTTAGGCCCAGAGAGATCAAGGAAAAGAATATGAAACATGTAACATTATCAAGACTAGAAGAGATGGAGCTGGAGATAACAAGTCAGCTCATTGACATAGATAGCCTATCTGATCTATTAGTGTTGGTAGCGTAGATGGCAGCGGAACTATTAGTCTATCCAGATACACGTATAAGAGCGATCTCACAAGAGATCGACCGCTTTGATGATGAGGTGTTCGATCTCATCGATGAGATGAAGCTGGCTATGGAAGTGCATAAGCTTGATGGGTTGGCTGCGATCCAGCTCGGTTATAAAGCTAAAGTCGTCCTGATCAAAGATGAGAATGGTGATATCCTGGAGCTTATGAACGCCCGTGTCAGTGAGGCGGAAGACCCTGAGATGATAGAAGAGATCACACACTATTATCCGGGGATCACGGTCAACATCAACCGTTACAACAAGATCAAAGTCTCTTATCAGGATAGAGAGGGGACTTTCCGCTCACTACGTCCTTCTGTCGAACTTGGTCGGATGATACAGCGAAAGATCGATTACACTTTCTCTGCTACCAGTATCCAAAAAGTCTCAAAAGATGAGCGAAAACGGATAGAGAAGCTTCTTGAGCAAGAGAATGGTCCGGTAGAGATCAGTTTTGAGAAGACCGTGAACTACCGTGACTATCTATATAAGACCATCAGGTACCTTCTGATCCTCGGATTCGCCTCACTACTTTTACCGTTTTTTATCGATTCAGAGACGACATTGGGTAGTCTTTATCTTTTTGAACAGGTACTCTCCGGTCTGCTTCTGGTACTGATCGTCACTTACTTCTTCTTTGCACAGTATGAGGCCAAACACCAGAAGGTCTGTACCTCCTGCCAAACGACGAACATCGCCGGTCTATCAGCCATCGCGCTGGGGGCACTGGTCGTGTTGTCTGGTATCAGCTACTTTTGGATGAACCCATCATAGCTGTAAGTGAGCTTTAGGAAATCGTGATGCAGCCAGAGATCATAGCCCTTATCTTTGATTTTGATATAACGCTCTCTCCCGAGTTTCAGCAGCAGGTCATCTTTGATGCCTGGGGTATTGAGTCAGAACGCTTCTGGAGAGAGTCAAGAGAGAACATGCAACGTGGATATGATATGGAGCATGCCTATCTTAAGAACTTCATCGACTACGGCCGCAGAGACGCTGCCTATGCTTTGACAAATGAGCGACTCTATGCATTTGGAAAACAAGTAAAGCTGTATGATGGTCTGAGTAGACGCGGTGGAGCACACTCTGTCTTTGATGATCTTCAGGCGGTACTGGCACGTGATGAGTTTACCGAACATGATATCAGACTAGAGTGTTACTGTGTCAGCGGCGGTCTCAAAGAGATGATCCGGGGTGCATTGGAAGTCAATGCGTTGGAGGGTTATTTTAAAGAGGTCTTTGCCTGTACGATGGATGAGGATGAGAGTGGAAGGTTGGGTTTTGTCAAAGAGACCGTCGGTCACACCATCAAGACACAGAAACTCTATATGATCGCTAAAGGGGTCTCTCCCGAGCAGGGGGATGACCCTTCCGATGTGAACGAAGTCACATCTAAGCTGCGGATCCCTTTTGAGAACATGATCTTTCTCGGAGATGGGCAGACAGATATCCCTGCGTTCTCACTGGTCAACAAAAATGGCGGTACATCCATAGCTGTCTACCGGGAAGAGAAGAGCGTAGATGGCACTATTGATGAGCAGAAGACACTGCGGACCTATGAGCAGGGATATAAGTTGGCGATAGAGTCAAAACGTGCCGAACAGCTTTTACCTGCTGATTACTCCAGCGGGAAACCGCTGAAGATGGCGCTGCTGGGTTATGTGGAGAAGATCGCTAAGAAAATCATCTCCAGACACTCCTGAAAGTATCGTGTCAGCTCTTTCAACCCACTACTTTGCGTACTAATATTTTGACCATCTTTGTAAGTATCCCGTTTCCATTATCTTTGAAAAGATAGACTGAACCTGATCCGTCTCTTCTGTCATCATCGTCTTGGGTCCCGACTATTACATCGGCACCGTCAATCACGACACTGTTTCCAAAGTGATCCTCAATCGCTCCATCTGACGCTGACACTCTCTGTCTCTCACTACTGCTTAAGGTGATGATGACATCCCATATTTATTCTTAGACTTATCGAACATCGAGAGCCAGATAAAGGAGTCCTTGCTTTAGAGGATGCTCTTAATGGAGAAAGAAGTCACAGTGTCATAAGCACTATCATGTTTTAAACTAACTATAGGTGCTCTATAACAAAGCTACTCATTTATCAGGCTTAATGAAAAGATAATAGGTCATTCTTGATTTGCAACATTCAAAATAGGTAAAAAGTGTGTTATATTATTGTTGATAAAAAAGGGAGTTCGTATGTTTAGAAATATGACGATCAATAAGAAGTTGAAGGTCATGGTCTCGCTTCTGGTCGGGGTCTTGCTTATCTATGCTGTTAAGATGTCTGTAGATGATCATGACGGGTATAGTGATGCGGTACAGACAGTCGAGATATCAAGGCTTTCGACCACGATGAGTGCGCTACTACATGAACTTCAAAAAGAGCGTGGCGCAAGTGCCGGTCTTCTTAGCTCAAAAGGAGCGAAGTTTAGTGATGTCTTGCCTCCGCAGCGGCGTATCACTGATGGGAAGATCGAACAGTTGAATACAGTGTATAGTGAGATCAAAGGTGTGTACAGTGAACAGGCCAGGCGCAGTATAGACCTTTCTGGACTTGAGGGGATGCGTAGTCGTGTCACCTCTTTAGAGATAAGCGTACAAGAGGCAGTGGCTTATTATACGGTACTGAACACATCCATAATAGATATGATCGCCAGCTTCTCATTGAATATAAAAGATCAAGATGCTCGTACGGCCTTTAACTCATTCTTGGATTTCATCAGTGCCAAAGAGCGTGCCGGGATCGAACGTGCCGTCGTATCGGGTATCTTTGCAAAAGACTCGGTCACCTCTTTTTTACGTACAAAGTTCATATCCGTGGTATCACAGCAAAGTGTCTTACTGCATCTATTTGAGACAACGGCCGAAGAGGCGGTCTTAGAGCAGTATAAGGGGATATTACGTGATCCAGCATTCATAGAAGTGGAGAGGATGCGGAGTATCGCATCGAGTAAGGATGAGGGATTTGGGGTCGATCCTGGGTACTGGTTCAAGACGATCACACAGAAGATCGATAAGTTGAAATGGATGGAAGACTTGATCGCCGAAAGGGTCATAGATATTGCTGAAGAGCACAAACAGCATGCTGTGATGGCGGGAATCGCTACAACGCTCTTCTCTCTTGTGATGATGATGCTTGCCATAAGTATTGCCAGGGGCGTGATCGTCTCTATTAATAGGGCTATTAAACGCCTGAGTTCTGTGATGGACCGTATTAACGAGGGTGAGCTCTCTATTGAGGTAGACCGCAGGAAGGTCAGCCGTAATGAGCTCGATGATATGACAAGGATGCTGGCACAGCTTGTCCATAAGATCAAGACACTTACCGAACGTATCAACAGCTCTGTCTCACAGGCTGCAGCGGGGGATTTTTCGTATGATCTCAATGAAGAAGGGCTCCAGGGTGATTTTGCAGAATCGATCCGCATGGTCATACAGGGGATCGATGCGATGCGTGATGCCCATGAAAAACAGAAGCTTATCAATTTTAGCGCCAATATCCGCTCCATCGGTGATGTGGGAGAGGGACTTTCACTTATGCGAGAGGAGATACTTGGCATCATAAACAATCTTAACGATGTCTTGAATATCACCCATACTACAAGTGGGCACTCTACGCAAAGTATTGGTGTAGTCCAACAGATATTGGAAAGACTGAACACGCTGACTGAACAGATCGCTGACAACAATACCTCTATAGAGAACCTCAATGAAAGAAACAGTGAGATCACATCTGTAGTAGACCTTATCAAAGATATCGCCGATCAGACTAACCTGCTTGCACTCAATGCGGCTATTGAAGCTGCCAGAGCAGGAGAACATGGACGGGGCTTCGCTGTCGTGGCAGATGAAGTACGTAAACTTGCCGAGCGTACCCAAAAAGCCACTAGTGAGATCAGTGTCTCGATAAATACCATGAAACAGGAATCTGGCTCGATTATGGAGAAATCTGAGGCGATGAACTCCCTTGCAGGAGAGGTATCTACCTCTGTAGGTGATTTTGAAGTGACTATGAACGAACTAAACAGTGGAGCCACAAAGATAGCCGAGACTATCGATTATACGGAGTCAGAAGTCTTTATCGTCCTTGCGAAGATCGATCACATCATCTTTAAATCCACCGCTTATGATGCAGTCGTCGATGCAAATACGAGTGCGAAGTTTGCAAGCCATACTGAGTGCAGGCTAGGAAAATGGGTCGATACCACCGGAAAAGAGCGTTTTGGAAAGACTGCGAGTTTTAAGGAATTGACTAGACCTCATGCAGCGGTTCATACGACTGTTCATGAGAATATGGGATGCTTTAAAGATGATGATCGACGTTTAGACAATGAAGAGATGATAGTAGATAATTTTAGATCGATGGAAGCCGCGAGTGATGAACTGTTTAAGTTATTAGACAAGATGAAAGATGAGAGAAGAGCCTCCTAAGAGAGGATAAGCTGATTCTTTTGGAAGCTGATCGGACTCTCGGTCGGCAGAGCCCGGTAGAGTAGTGGACTGTCGAGGTCAAGATAGCGAACAGTCTTCGGATAAGCCATGGCAAGATGCAAAGCAGCAGCGATGGAAGAGGGCCCTTCAAGCATCGAACCCAGCATACATCTGATGTCATGACTCTCACACAGCTTGATGATCTCCAATGCTTTATAGATACCACCGCACTTCATCAATTTGATGTTGATCATATGGGCTGCTTTACTCTCGATGACCTTTTTAGCATCTTCAAGGTCAAAGACACTCTCATCAGCAAGGATAGGGATCTTACTTCTAGCAGTGATCTGCTGCATACTTTCAAGTGCCTTGGCTGAGACAGGTTGTTCGATAAGGGTGATGTTCAGATCACTTATGGCATCAATGATCGTTAATGTCTCCTCTTCACTCCAGGCCTGATTGGCATCGATTAAAAGGGCAGCATTCGGTACGGCTTCTCTTACCGCTCTGATGCGGTCAGTATCAAGTCCATCCTGACCGCCTACTTTGACTTTTAAGATATCAAACCCATCAGAAACAGCACGCTTTGCGTCTTCAGCCATCTTTTGAGGATGTTTCAGGCTGATAGTGACATCCGTCCTAAGTTCTTGTACATTGCCGCCAAGATAGTCATAAAGTGGTCTCGCTACTTTTTGAGAGAAGAGGTCATAGAGGGCG
Organism: Sulfurimonadaceae bacterium; assembly: GCA_016744575.1. Classification (GTDB taxonomy): domain Bacteria; phylum Campylobacterota; class Campylobacteria; order Campylobacterales; family Sulfurimonadaceae; genus BB26. The sequence goes on from JADGEC010000027.1 coordinate 8,021, forward strand.
ATGTCGATGGCAGCCTTGGCACTGTTGTTACCTTCACAGCTTGTATGCAGGACCTTCTGGGCTTCATCCATCGAAGTAAAGTGATGGTGAAGCAGTCGTGGTACGATGAGCTCTTTGATGGCTGAGGTGATACTCTCAATATCCTCACCGGTAATAGCTTTTGTCGGAGGAGCCTCTCCAGTGCCAGTCAAGCCATCACTAGTATGTAGTCGGACTCGGACAAAAGTGACGGCATCAACGCGGCGAAGGGCCGTGATAAAGGGTGTCCGTAAAGGGATGGACTCGTGCGTGATGGTGATATCGGTAATAGTCATGCTGCTATCCATCGTAAGCTATAACCGACTAAAAGGCCGCCGAAGGTTCCGATGAGGTAACCCATGATCGCCATCAGTACGGCTACTCCTATGAGTGCCTTGTCGTAAGCGGCTGCGAGTATAGGTGCTGAGGCGACACCACCGATATTTGCCAGACTGGCGATACCGATGCTAAAGAGGTCGAGTCGGAAAAGTTTGGCAGCTAAGACCATGACAGCACCATGTATCAGTAAGATCAGAAGTCCGGCAAAAAGATAGAGAGGGACATCATCAAAACCACTGAAGTCCGCCCGTGAGCCTATGAGTGCGACGAGCAGTAATAGCATGGTCGAAGCGATCTCAGTACTTCCGTTGACTTTTCCCAAAGGACTATAGGCACCGATCAGTCCGGCAAAGGTCGCAAGCATGACCATCCAGGTGGTCGTACTCAGTCCGCCTAGCTGTAGGGCGATGATCTGTGCGACTAAGGCGATGAAGAGTGAGACAGCGAGAAGTAGCCAGTAACGTTTAGGACCGATGGTACAGGCGCAGCCGAGTTCATTGAAGACACTACTGCTTTGCACTGCTTTTGTCCAGCGGTTAAAGCGCGGTGCAGCGCGAACGAGTGCAAGCAGTAAGACTACCCAGAAGGTGTAGTCCACGGCATCGGTCACGAGGGCATAACCCATCATCGTCTCTTTCACCTCAAGTGCGGCGCCAACGGCCAGCATATTGGCAGTCCCTCCCATCCAGCTTCCTGCGAGTGCGGCAAAAAGCCCGGCTTCATCAGCGTTAAGACTAAATAGCCAGAAGATAAGAAGAAAAGATAGACCGATCGAGATGACTGCTGTTGTGTATGCGATGAGCAGTGTCTTTCCCAGTCGGGCGAACTGTCGCAGATCGACTTGCAGAAGCATCAGGAAAAGCATCGCCGGAAGTAGATTGTCTTTAGCAGTGGAATAGGCACCGCCAAGCATCTCGTTCTTCTCCCATAGACCTGCTTGTGCAAAGAGCATACTTGACATATAGATAAGTACGACGGCAGGCAGATAAGAGAAGAGCTTTTTTGTCTTTTTATAGCGCTCTAATATACCAAAGAGGGCGGCAATAGACGCTATGCTTAAGAGGTAACCTAGGGGGGTATCGATCATGTATTTACCTGAGCTGTTTTTTTAGGGCACTTTTAAAGACCCTGTATGTCATCAGAGACGCCCTTTAAATGTCACAGAAAGAAGCAGAATAGATCTGAGACATGCCGTATTGTATCGTGATTCAAGCAGCTCTATGGCAAAATCATCTCATGTTTTATAATCTACAGTTCTCGTTTTGGTACCTCTTCCTTGGTTCTATCTTGACTTACCTTGTCTGGGGTTTTGTCGTAGCGTTTGAAGTGATCCTGGCGATGAGTGGGTCAGAGTCGGCTAGACGATGGATACTTGATCGTTATGCCTATAAGTCACTTGCACGGGAAGTCAAGATATTCTATCCGATGGTCTTGCTGGGTTATCTGTTTTTAGAGATAGTGCCGTATTACCTGTTTGGTGTCCAGAATATGGTCGTCTTTGATCTCGAGAAACTCTTTGATACTCTTTTTGAAGATGACTAAATATTAATTACTGTATAATATGGTTAATATGAAGAGCGATGCATTAAATCCTTTTATCGATTTTACCCTTAGTAAAGATGCGATAAAACTGGCAAATATGATCTACAATACCTATAAACAGGAGAACGATCCCTATCTGGTCGTCTCTGTACAACGACTCTGTGCGGTCTTTGGCTTTAGACATTATACGTGCAGTAAAAAAGAGAAGCAGATACTCCGTGATCTTTTTGATGAGCTCAATGAACCTATCCGCGTTATCGACTTTAAATATAAAAACCGTACCTATGAGTGGAAGTCACTTCAGTTTTGTACTTTTGAGAAGAGCTGGGAAGATGAGGATACCTCTATTGAGCTGATGCTCAACGAGATGTATATTGCTGCGATGAAGGAGTATCTTGAAGAGGACTCCTTCATACCCACCTTCTGATCTATTACATCAAACGAACCCATCTACGTTTCTATGTGTATCCGTGTTGACTAAGGGCACAGAACTGTTTTGGACTCACTTGTCTCCAAGCTCATATCACTAATGATCGACTGTCTGTATTTGATACTGTCAGAATGTACTTTTTACGCTTATCCGTATATCAGATCAGTATAATACGAGATAATTAGTGTAAAAAGGCTTTTTTTGGCAAGATTTATCATACTAGATACAGAGACTACCGGTGTGGGAGAGCGTGACCGGATCATTCAGTTGGGTTATATCGTGCTCACCCCGGGAAAAGTGACCGAAGTCCATAACGAACTGTGCAGTTCGGAAGTCCCTATTGGCTTTGGTGCGATGGAGGTGCATGGTGTCACACCTGAGCTGATCGAAGGCAAACCGGTCTGTACAGATACGGAAGCTTATCGTCATCTTGAAGGACTAAACACGCCCGATAACTACATGATCATCCACAATGCCCCTTTTGATATCGGGATGCTGGAGAAAGAGGGTTTCTCGTTAAAGATGCAGCTTATCGATACCCTGCGCTGTGCGAAACATATCTTCAGTGACGAGGAAGCCCATCGGTTACAATATTTTCGCTACCGTTTGGGTCTCTACAAAGAGGAGCAAAAAGAGGCAGATGCTCTGGGCATCGAGGTCAAAGCCCATGATGCCATTGGTGATGTATTGGTACTAAAACTCTTTTTGACAGCACTGCGTAAAGCAGTCCAGGAACAGTTTCCTGGTGTGAACCCTGTGGAAAAGATGGTCGCATTGACGAAAGAGCCTGTCTATATCACGGCGCCGATGCGTTTTGGTAAACATAAAGGTAAGACGATCCAGGAGCTCCTAGATGAGGATGCAGGTTATCTACGCTGGATGTTAAACAATATGGAGAACTTGGATGAGGATATGCGTTATACGATTAGCAAGGTGTTGGAGAGCTCATAGCGTTCCATTAAGTCAAGCATCTTAAGTCTATCATGTGCTTCGAAATGGTACATAACACACGTCTTTGGAAATGGAGAGTCTTAGGAGGGCTAACCCTTGGCACTCTCCACTATGATTCCCGAACTGTGGAGGCAAAGCCTTCCGATTCCAAACCTTATAGAGCGATCATAGCTCTTGACTTAAGGGCATTGAGCCTCCCTATGGGTTTAAAGATCTCTGCATAATCTCTATTAACTTACCCACCTTTAATAGAATGGACTATAATACCGCCATGAAAATAGAAGAACTAAATGGAAAGAGTATCCGCCTATTTGGTAAAAGCCGTGCCCTGAAGGGTGATGAGTTTACCGCACAACTTAAAGTCCATAAGATCGTACTTGCGACTTCATCTGATGAGAAGATGGATCACATCGTCGAAGGACGAATGATCAATCCCATAGAACAAGATGAGTTTGATGCCCTTTACAAACAAAAAGCTGCACCTATCATCACCATTGATGAGTTGGAAAGAGTGCTTTGTGAGAGCATTGAAGGTTCGAGACTGTTGATGAGTCTGAAGTTAAGCGGAGATAAAGAGCGCCTTCTTGGTTATCTTCAAAACCGTTTTATCGACAATGCACTCTTTTTAAAACTGCTAGCTCTGTATGACTGGCAGGGTGAAGGTTTTTTTGAGAACGATGTCAATCGCGATGTGACAGCAGCTTTGATCACGCGTTTTTATGAGAACATCGAACGTAACCATAATGTCCAGTACGCCAATATGGGACTGATGCACCTTATCGCTCAGACGGATGATAGTGAGCTTATCGAGACTATCGCACTGCTTGCACCACTGCAAGAGGGGCTAAAAAATGGCTGTGACAATTCCACACGTAAGATCTTGTTCGCCATAGTCGAAGAGCCTGCGACTCCAGAGCGTGTCCTAAAGCGCTATATACGTTCGGGGGATGTAGATCTACAGACCGTCATCGCACTACGAGCCGGTATCTCGCCAGCCTTGCAAAAAGAGCTGTTGATGTCAGGTCAGGAGATCATCACAGAAGCACTTTCGTTCAACCCATCACTTGAGACGGCATCAGCATTGATGATGCTCGATAAATATGGAGAGAACATCGCTTCGCATAGTAGACTTGAAAGTGGACTTTTTGAGATCATAATAGAGCGATCTCCTGAAGCAGCTGCACTTAACAGCTCCCTTGATCTTGAGATGCAGCTTAGACTTGCCGATCTTGACGATAGCGTCAGAGCCTCTCTGGCTTCTAATGAGATAGTAGACCTTTCCATACAACGTAGACTTTTTGAGACGGGTGAGAGCAAGACTATCGAGGCACTGGCAAGGAACTCTGCTACCTCTGTCGATCTGCTTGTCGAGATAGCTGCACACGAAGAGTATTATGAAGCATTAGGTGCTAATATCAATACACCCGAAGCCATCTTTCATACACTCTTCGCCTCTTCAAAGACTCCAGTCCTTGCAGCCTTGGCACAAAATAGAGCGACTCCGACTGAACTGCTTCACCAACTACAGGTAGATCAGCGCTTCGCACGTTATGTGATGGAGAATCCGGGTTTTGGTGAATATATACAGAAAGAGAACATCGGTTGGTTGGTATGATGCCTTGTAGTAGCAGATACGAAATAGAGAAGAGAGAGGGAGTCAGATGAGAGCAAGTGAGATCACGGCGTCATTGGAAGCACTGATAGAAGAGAAGATACCGACCTTTCTCTGGGGTCCTCCGGGGATCGGAAAATCCTCTATTGTCAAGCAGATAGCCGATAAGAACGAGATAGGCTTTATAGACCTACGACTTTCATTGATGGACCCGACTGATCTTAAAGGGATCCCTTTTTATGATAAACATGACCATCAGGCCGTCTGGGCTTCACCCTCATTTCTGCCTACAGAGGGGAGCGGCATCCTCTTTTTAGATGAATTAAATGCTGCGCCGCCTTCGGTTCAGGCTTCAGCTTATCAGCTTATCCTCGATCGCCGAGTTGGTGAGTACATGCTGCCTGATGGCTGGGCTATTGTCGCGGCAGGAAACAGAGAGAGTGACAGAGGCGTGGTCTACCGTATGTCTTCTCCTTTGGCAAACCGGTTCGTGCATCTGGAGATGGAGGTCCATGTCGACGACTGGCGTGACTGGGCTTACCTCAATGGTGTCGACGAACGCATCATCGCGTACATCGGTTATAAGAACGAGGACCTGTTCACGTTTGATCCGACAGCCAATGAGAAGAGTTTTGCTACGCCGAGAAGCTGGGAGTTTGTACACGGGGTCTTACGTAGCAGTATGAATGAAAGATTGCTTTTAGATACCATCGGGGGAGCTGTAGGCAAAGAGCTCGCCGTAAGGTTTCTAAGTTTTGCCAGAGTGATGCACCGTTTACCAGACCTTGAGAAGATCTTGGAAGAGGGCAGTGGAGAGTACCCTAAAGAGGTCGATGTGCTCTATGCGCTTAGTACCGGTCTGGTCTCAAAACTGCTTGCCGATCAGACAGAGGAGAGAGTAGACAACCTCTTACGTTATACCTTGGAACTTGAAAGCGAGTTTGCGGTCATGATCGTCCAAGACCTTCAGCGCGCAGGCATAAGCATGGAACACTCCGAGACTTTTGGTGACTGGGTCAAAAAGTTTGCCTACCTTTTGGCATAGCTAAGAAATAGGAAGGTCAGGAATGCGGGGACATTGGTTTACTTTTTCATTATTATGAAAAAGTAAAGCTGTGTCCCCCTAATGTCTATACGACCATTATTGTAAAGAGCAGTTTGCATTATGTATAATTGTAAATCGTCCAAAAGAGTAACTGATGCATATACAATCATTGATGAAAAAAGCAGGTTAGTATTATCATGAGTAAATATTCGTCCAAAAAGTATAAAAGATCTATTGCGTCATTTCATGTGGACATTGGTTTACTTTTTCATCATTATGAAAAAGTAAAGCTGTGTCCCCCTAATGTCTATACGACTATTATTGTAAAGAACAGTTGATATTATGATGAATATCAATTCGTCCAAAAAGTCAATATCCTCAGTCTGCCTTCAAAATATATATAATTGTAAAAAGCACCCAGTATTATCATGAAAAACGATTTATCCAAAAAACAAAACATCCCAGCCTCCCTCCAACAAAAGATCTCCCAGGCCAAAGCCAGACTGCTTGTAGAACAGCCCTATTTTGGCACACTGGCAAGTCGTTTAGAACTTAGACAGAGCGATGAACTGGGTACTTTTATCAGTGATGGGACAGAACTGGCGTACAACGATGACTATCTTGATACGCTGAACATCGATGAACTCGGTTTTGTCCTTAGCAACGGTGCGATGCATGCGGTACTGGCACATGATACCCGCCAAAAAGGGCGGATGAGCTGGTTATGGCAGTTAGCTACAGACCATGCCATCAATGCGATGCTCGTAGATAATGGGCTCTCGGTGCCACCGATGATCAACTATGAACAGCGCTTTGACGGTCTCTATGCAGAAGAGATCTATGCGACCTTAAAAGATGAGATCAAAAACGAAGAGTTCAACGACGATGAAGAGAACGAGACGGGGTATAATGAAGACAATAAGAAACAACAGGAGCAGATGAGTCAACCTGATCAGGACGAGGCAAAAGAGAAGAACCGTCCGAAGATGGAGGTGGAGAACGAGTACCGTGCGCAAGAGAGCGAGACTTTAGAAGAGCAGTTCAAGCAGATGCAAGAGCAGAGCATGCAGAAGTTCCTTGATGAACTTCCCCATGGCATAGAGCGTTTTGTCGAGATCACCAAAAGTGCGGTCATCGACTGGCGTTCGGAACTCTCTCATGCTCTGGATAAACATTACCGTAGTGACTACCGTACTCTGCCCCCAAGTAAAAGACTGCTCTATATGGGGACCTATCTTCCCTCTTTGCACTCTGAGAGGCTGCAGCTTGTCATAGCCATAGATAGTTCCGGCTCAGTCGATGAAGCATTGCTGGGAGATTTTATCACTGAGATCGAGTCGCTTATGCTTCATTTTCATGACTATGAGATCGAGCTATTGGTCTGTGATGCCAAGATACACTCTTCTCAGACATTCCTCAGTGGTGATAAGCTGGAATATGAACTCAAAGGAGGGGGCGCTACTGATTTCAGGCCGGTCTTTGAGAGAGTCGAAGAGGAACTTCCTTTTACCCAGTTACTTCTCTATTTTACTGATATGCAGGGGACTTTTCCTAAGATGGAGCCACTATATGAGGTCCTTTGGATAAGCCCATCATCTACAGAAGCCCCCTTTGGACGAGTGATCTCTATGCAGTAGTATCAGGTGCTTTTATAACGCTGTTTGTTACGATATAAGTGTATATTACTAAAGATATAAGTAAAAGTGTTTACTTTTGAGATACAGCACTTGGTTATAATCGCAGATCAAAAAAGAACGGATCACTATGAAATACTTAATAATAATAGTAATAATCGCCTTAATAGCTTACCTTTTATGGACACGTACTAATACATCTTTACAGCTTATAGAGGGACAGGCACTACTGTTGGAAGTCAATAAACAGAAGGTACACTTCGATACGACATCAGTCGAACAAAAAGAGCTTGCTTTTGGGACAGTGAGGATCATACAGACCATCTTGCAAGAGAAAGAGGCTTCACTGCTTGTCTTTGAACGCGCCGTGACAGATGAGTTGTATCAGTTTGACCATCGTAGTAAAGCGCAGTTGATGAAGGCGGCCTTTGATGCGAAAAAACTCGTTGAAGTCTATCATGTCAGCAATCTTGCCTTCTATCAGCTCTTCACCGATGATGAAGAAGCGATAAACATCATCGTTCATCAAAGTGATGATCAGGCGATACGTTTTGCCTATGGCTTTAGTAATACTGACTTTAGCAAGATACTAGAGACGGTCGCAACATCAGAGCGTCCAATGGATACTGTATTAAAAGCAGAGGCTATCACCTTTGATGATCCAGACAGAGCGGTACGAACAAGATGGAACACACCTTTACACACGATAGAGTCATTGATCATCCCACTGGACTCTTCAAGTTGATGATGCCTATCGAACACTTAAAGGAGGCGGCTCTATGAGACAGCTATTGATTCTTTTTCTACTACCGCTTCTGTTGACAGGCTGTCTTTATCAAAGCAGTACCAGTGTAGGTGAGGTCGGAGTCGACCGCAGGCAGCTGATGCTGGTTCCCTCTGAGACGATGGTCGCCGGAGCAGATGAAGCTTATGCAAAGATGATGAGTGAGGCAAAGAGTAAACATCTCTTAAATCAGGACAAGCGTGAACTTTCTCGTATCAGGACTATCGGTTCCCGGCTTATCAAACAGACTGGTACCTTTCGTGCAGATGCCACAGCCTGGGATTGGGAGATAAACCTTATCACCTCTACTGAACTCAATGCATGGTGTATGCCTGGAGGCAAGATCGCTTTTTATACCGGCATAATCGAGACACTAAAGTTAAGTGATGATGAGATAGCTGCCATCATGGGTCATGAGATAGCCCATGCGCTGCGTGAGCACTCAAGAGAGCGTAGCTCACAGGCGATGGTGACTCAAGGTGCACTTGGTATCGGTGCACAACTACTTGGTTTTGATGCACAGAGTGTCGATATGGCCTCATGGGTGACCAATGTCGCTATTATGCTACCAAACAGCAGAGGGCAGGAGACGGAAGCTGACAGGATGGGTGTGGAACTGGCCGCAAGAGCAGGTTATGACCCTAAGGCCGCTGTCAATGTTTGGAAGAAGATGGAGCAGATCTCCAAAGAGAGTCCGCCAGAACTCCTAAGTACCCACCCCTCAAACAGTAGCCGGATCAAGGACCTGGAAGTCTATGCAGCGAGGGTCATGCCACTTTATAAGTAAGGTCTGACGCGGATCGTTTATTAATCGATCAGCACTACCTTGAACTTACGCCCTTTTATCTTTCCATCTCGTAGACGCTCAAAGGCTTTTCGTGCGACAGAACGTTCGATGGCTACATAGGTCACGACTTTAAAGAGGTCTATCTGACCGACAGCCTTGCCATCTATGCCAGCATCTCCGGTCAGTGCACCGAGGATATCACCGGGTCTGACCTTATCTTTCTTACCGCCAAAAATAAGCAGTGTCACCATGGCCGGGATCAGTTGAGTCCTCTTACTCTTCTCAAAAAGGCTGATGTCCTCATCTTGTAGTGAGAGTCCGAGGTACTCATCGATAGCGTTGACTTTTTTACGTTCTGAAGGGGTGTATAGACTCAGTGCCAAGCCCTCATTACCCGCACGACCGGTCCGGCCGATGCGATGGACATAGACTTCAGGGTCATGGGGCAGGTCATAGTTGACGACGGCCCCGACCTCTTTGATATCAAGTCCCCGCGCGGCGACATCGGTAGCGATGAGTACAGGACAACTTCTGTTAGCAAAAAGTACAAGTACTTCCGTTCGCTCTTTCTGGTCGAGATCACCGTGAAGTGTGAGTGCATGGATACCTTCATGGTTTAGATCATCGGCGACTTCCTGGCATTCGAGTTTGGTATTACAAAAGACGATGGTACTCTCTGGAGAGTAGTGCATCAACAGTGTTGAGAGGGCATCAGTCTTTGTATGAGCAGGCACCTTATAGAGATGGGTCTCGATGCTATTATTATCATGTACTGCTTCCACAGTGACCTGCAGTGCATTGCGCTGAATACTGCTGCTAAGCTGCTTGATACTCTCTGGAAAGGTAGCGGAGAAGAGCATTGTCTGGCGTTCATTAGGGACATTGGAGATGATCTTTAAAATAGCCTCGGAAAAGCCCATGTCGAGCATACGGTCTGCTTCATCCAAGACCAGGGTATGGACATCATCAAGGATGAGTGTACCTTTTCCTATATGGTCCTGCACTCGTCCGGGAGTACCGACGATGATATGGGCGCCATGTTCAAGTGATCCCTTTTCCGGACCGAAAGGCATGCCGCCGCTGAGCAGTAGTACTTTGACATTATGGGTAAAACGTGCGAGTCGGCGGATCTCTTTGGCGACCTGATCAGCAAGTTCACGTGTGGGACATAGTATAAGGGTCTGGATGCGAAAACGTTTGACATCAAGACGGTCGAGCAGTCCGATACCAAAGGCAGCTGTTTTTCCGCTACCGGTCTTGGCTTTAGCGATGACATCTTTACCTTCAAGTATATGTGGCAGACTTTCAGACTGAATAGGTGTCATCTCAGCATATCCGAGTGAATCCAGGTTTTTTAACATATCTTCACGTAGTGGTAAGGTCGAGAATCTTTTAGACATAGGTGCTCTTTTATTATTGGGTGTGGTTACAACACGATTACTTAAGACACCAAACGAACAAGTACCCCTCTTGCCTTATGCTTTGAAATGGCATAGGACATACAAGTGACGGAGGTATTGGCATCTAGTGCCAGTTCTATTTGCTACATTAACGCTAAGTCTGCTTCGGCAGCAGGCCCCGACTTCGTTTACATCCTATGCTTGTGATGGCATAGGACACATGTGCTCCTGGGTCGCTCGTCTCAAATCATTGTCATGTAATACTCATTTGCTTAAGTCAATGGTATTGTGGATGTGGTATTATACTTTTCTTTTCTAGGTTATGGAGCATATGTGATTGAAAGTGATGATATTATTGGTCGACTCAGTGCAAAACAGAACGTTTTCCTGACGGGAGGTGCGGGTACAGGGAAGACTACGATGACACGTGCGATCATCACACATCTTGAATCCGAAGGTAAAAAGGTAGCAAAACTGGCTTCGACCGGTATGGCGGCTACGCTTATCGGCGGTCAGACACTGCACAGTTTTTTAGACCTAGGTATTGCTGATTCACTTGAGGACCTCAAGCGTCGTGGAAAACTCGAAGTCAAGAAGAAGGTCAAGAAGCTGATAAACTCTATGGAGCTGATCGTCATCGATGAGATCTCGATGGTGAGTGCGGCATTGATGGATATGATCCGGATGCGTCTTCTTCAGGCTGAGTTTGATGGTGCGCTTTTATGTGTAGGTGATTTTTTACAGCTTCCTCCTGTCGTTAGAGGTTATGGAAGTGTACATTTTGCGTTTGAAGCGGAGAGTTGGGCCCGTTTTGAGTTTGAGACGGTACTTCTGAGTAAAAATTATCGTACATCTGACCTGGAGTTTATCGAGGTCCTTGATGCTGTTCGTTTTGGACGGGTCGGTGATAAGGAACATCTATTTTTGCATGACCTGATAAAACCCATTGGCGAAGACCTGAGCCAGTACACCTTTTTGTATGGTAAAAATGCTTCTGCCCAACAGCACAATATTGCCCAGCTTGATTTTATTGACTCCGACGAGTCCACTTTTGAGACGCAGATCATCCGGCATGATGCCAAAGTAAGTGACCAGGTCATCGAACGTTTTATGAACGATGCCCGGGTGGAGAAGGTCTTGCGCCTGAAAGTAGGGGCACCGGTCCTTTTTACCCGTAATGCATGGAACTTCTTTAATGGAGAGCGCGGACGCATCATCAAGATAGAGGAGAAGATCGTCTATGTCGAAAAAGCGGATGCTCAGGTGGTGAAGCTTGAGAGTGTCGGTATCTCCAAGGAGATCTGGAAAGAGAAGACGCTCAAGGATAAGAAGGAGATGGTAGAGGAGGCACAGTTCACGCTATATCAATACCCACTTGTTCTGGCTTTCGCGATCACCATCCACAAATCACAGGGGATGAGCATCGAAGACCTTATCATCGAAAGTGATGAGATCTTTGCCCCTTCACAGTTCTATGTCGCGCTTTCCCGGGCAGTCTCAGTCCATCGGCTTATCTTACGACAGCCGAGCAGGGACTGGAGATATCTTGCATTTGTGCATGAGAAAGCGATCGCTTTTGTGTATGATGGCCTGAAAGAACAAGATAGAAAGTAGGCGTTCCTTTTTCCCAGTATCGATGAGCGGTTGCTTAAAACTATCTTGGGAGATATATCGTCGAGAGCATAGGACAATTATAGCTCACTGATATCTATAAGCAATACAGTGGTCAGGGCAAGGACGGGTATGACTCCAAGGCTATATTGTTCTAGAGATATGCTATTGATATCTTCTTCAGTCGAAAGGAGCCACTATTTCAGATAGGCTGACACAGCCTAGATCTAGTAATATAGGGCTTTATATAGATGACAATGGAAATCATTTACGAATCTTTTTGAGTTTTTATAAAATAGGAGAAAACTATCAAAGAATACTTACATTTACCGGAGTAAGAGGCATGTATAAGAGCTTCTTTTAGCTAAGGTATGTGAATAAATGGAACTGGACCTGCTGCAGGTGAGTGACGATCGGGATATGAATGTATTGGGACTAATATTATGTTTACATTTGTTTAAAAAAATGATATAATCGAAAAGATTTCCCCGATTCTCTAGAGTCGTTTGGAATCGAGTTTAAGAGTTTTTATAAGTTTGATGAGGAATACGTGAGTGTAGTTTCAAAAGTCAAAATAAGACAGTCTCGTTGTATCACTAAGTCTTTTCAGGAAAAAAAAGAAGGTTCTTCAACAACTATATCGAAGAGGTTTCGATGAGTGATTAGATGATTATGTATGGGTTGATGGTTCATGAGATTTGATGTTTCACGTCCCCTGTTTTAGGGCATCAAATCTTTAAAGTACTCTATCAACTACTCATATTGACTAGGCCAAATAAATGCGAATCTCAAAAGGAATAAGATCAATTCCTTTGAAATCAGAATATGATGAGAGCAATGTCCATATTTTGATTCAAGGACTCTAAGAATACTAGTGTCTCCTACTGTTTAAGTAGTCAAGAGTATTTTAGTATGGGACGTGTTCTTGAGATTACTATAGGGTAGGGTCCTGTTGATAAGTGGTATATGCAAACACAGTCGGACGATTCGTAGGTGATGAGATCATCAGAGGCTTTGTCCAAGATTAGGGGAGGTCATATGCAGGTCTGTTGATACTAGACCTGTTATGTCAGTAAATCGATGATACCCTGTTAGTTATAGTGGGGTGGATCATTTGAAAAACAATATGAAATGAGTAAGTTTGCTTGAGCTGTATAATAGAATAGTTAATAGTACGTACATTATGCACATTATAACACTGATGTCGGGTACTATACTTGCACAAGTCATTATGTTTATATTTATGCCCATACTAACAAGACTATATACACCAAGTGATTTTGGAGCATATGCATTATTCTTTTCTATAGTAACTGTTATAGGAGCAGCCTCAAGTTGGAAGTATGATCAAGCGATTATGTTGCCAGAATCAGCTCGAGACGCTCAATCGTTGGTCTTTCTATCTACAATGATCACCATCGCAATGGTACTTTTTGTTGTAATAGTGTTGTATTTGTCTTATGATCTCTTTATATTATATTTTGAGGTTTTGTCTGATGTTATTTGGATACTTCCTGTCGGTATTCTATTAGTAGGATTAAACCAGATTGCAAATGCATTCACAAGCAGGCATCAATTCTATAAAAAACTTGCTAGTACCCGTGTAGTTATTAGTACAGTGACCGTTTCTGTACAAAGTATTAGTCAGTATGCATATAAAATTGATGGTCTGATCTTTGGAAAATTGTTAGCAGATGCTGTTGCACTATTCTTATTAGTCAAATATCATATGCATAGGAAAACAGTACTCTTACGTTACATTTCTTATAGACGAATATATGCTAATGCAAGAAAATATAATAAATTTCCTAAATATGAAGCTCTTGCTGGATTTATTAATGGAGCGTCACAGATGATACCGGTGTTTATATTGACATATTTGTATTCAGCTGAGATCGCCGGACTATATGCTTTGACTGTACGAGTATTACAAGTCCCAGTTACTCTAATTGGTGGTGCGACAAGACAGGTTTTCTTTCAAAGGGCATCGAAGATGTATGCAGCTGGTGAGGATATCTTCAAAATCTATACCAATACTACATTGACATTAATAAAAATATTTATTATCCCACTATTTATCTTTCTTTTTTTTGGGGAAAGTCTTTTTAGTTTTGTTTTTGGTGATGAATGGAAGATGTCTGGCAAGTTTGCACAGATATTGATCGTATGGTTTTTCTTTATTTTCATTAACTCACCTTCTATGATCAGTTATAGTATTTTAGGTTTACAAAAAACTGCATTAGTCCTTCAGTCCATCTCTATGACAATGATGGTACTGGGCATGTATATTGGTTATTGGAATGAATCATTATATATGTCAATTGTATTATTTGTCCTTGTAAGTGTCATTGCTAGTATTATTAATATGAGTATCATTTTTACGAGATTACGAGATGATCGTGTTTAGAGCTAATATTTGATGATTATATATAAAGCCTATTATCTAAGTCCTAGTGTTCATTATTTGAGTAAAGAGAGAAAAAGGAGTATGACGGTGGCTTACTTTGAATGAGTATTACATGATATCTAGATTCTCCTCCGACCTTGTGTCGAGGCGTTAGTAGTTTAAGATGGATATATCTGTATAGTAGCTCAGATATCAAGCTATTACCAACACCCAGTTACGTGAAGTCTAGAATAAATCATAGGAGTTGAATTGATGAGTTTTTTAGCACATTTTTCTAAAACTACACAGCAAGACAACATTTAGTATAAGGTATACTCGATTTTTTGGAATTTGACCTTTTAAAGCTTTATATTTCAGAGAGGTAAAATAGTGTTTAATAGTAAAACTGATTTAGGTAATTTAAAATGGTATTAGCAATACATTACGATGACAGTATCAATTCTTTTAGCGGTAGATGGGTAGAGTTTTGTAAAAAGAACAGTATAGAATTCATAGAGGTCGATTGTTATGCATCTGATATTCTTGAACAACTTCATGATTGTGATGCACTTTTTTGGAACTGGAACAATAGTGATTATAAAGCAAAAAAGTTTGCTCGTCAATTAGTATATTCATTAGAGATGATGGGTAAAAAGGTTTTTCCAAATAGTAATACATGTTGGCACTATGATGATAAAGTCGGCCAAAAATATTTATTGGAGGCAGTAGATGCTCCACTTGTTCCGACTTATGTCTTTTATGATAAAGAAAGCGCTTTCTCATGGGTTGAAAAAACTAGTTTTCCAAAAGTCTTTAAACTAAGTAGTGGTGCCGGTGCTGTAAATGTCAAGCTGGCATATACTAAAGAAGATGCAAAGAAGTTAGTGAGACAATCCTTTGGAAAAGGTTTTTCTCAGTTAGATAGAGTCGCCTCATTTGAAGATAAGTTTAATGCTTGGATGAGAGATAAAAACAGTACTACTTTGAGAACAGCCTTTAAAGCTTTTGGTCGAATTTTCATCCCTACAGAGTTTGAAAATATGGAAGGGAAAGAGTTAGGTTACATATATTTTCAGGACTTTATACCTAACAATGATTTTGATATAAGAGTAATCACTATAGGCAATAGAGCATTTGCGTTAAAAAGGATGTGTCGTACTGGAGATTTTCGAGCTTCAGGCAGTGGGATGATAGTATATGAAAAAGAACATATAGATGATAGGTGCGTTAGTATAGCATTTGATGTATCAAAGAAATTGGGTACACAAAGTACTGCTTATGATTTTGTTTTTGATGTTGATGGTAATCCTTTGATCGTTGAGATCAGCTATGCATTCTCAGTTTTAGCATATGATAAGTGTCAAGGGTATTGGGATGCAGAGTTGAATTGGTATGAGGAGGAGATCAAGCCTCAAGATTGGATGATAGAAGATTTACTTGTTAGTCTCTGAATGAATAATACAAAGACTGACACATTAGTGATATTTAGAATTGGGAGGGTATATTAATGTTTAATAATAAAGAGATTGGAAAAGTTGATGTATAGTTTTTTTCAAAGGTCCTTGTCACTTTTTTTGACATTATACATAGCAAGTATTATTGTGTTCAGGCAAAATTATATTGAAGTGACGTATGTGATAAATGGTATATTCATAATGATTTACCTTTTTATGTCTTTATTATCAAGGGACACTACTATTACATTCAATAAAGTAGTGCTAGGTTATGCGTTTTTCGTATTACTTGCATTTAGTAGTACTTTTTGGGCTTTAAATTTTGACCTTGTATCCTTAAAAAGTGCACAGCTATTATTGATACTAATAAACTTGTTGATTATATATAATGCTGTAGTGAAATATAATTTAGAAAAAGCATTTATAACAGGAGTTATTCTGGCTTCTTTTGTAAACTTCATATTCTTATTTGGAATCGTTCAGGCTCCTTTTGAGATCTTTACTTATTCAAGAGCGATGGGTACTCTAGGAAATGCTAATCTATTGGCACTGACTATGGTCATGTCAATCTTACTAAGTATTGTATATTTGTATAGATACAAGAGTAGTAATAAATTTATTTTATACTATCAATATGTCAATATTTTCCTGGCAATATATGTAATAGTATTGACAGCTTCAAAGAAAGGTATACTATTTGGAAGTGTATTGGTATTAGTGTATTTTCTTTTGTCACTTAAGAATCCAAAGTATTTTTTCAGGTTTGGAATTCTAGGTACAGTTATTATAGCGCTCCTCGTAAATTTCATTGATCTAGAGGGTTTACTACGGAGTTTTGAATTAGTTCAAGGAAGGTTCGAAGCTTTTGGAACTGAACTTCAGGGTACAGATCGTACGGGTAGTACTGCACAGCGTTTAGAGTTTATTAAAATAGGATTGAGTCATTTTAGCAGTGGGCCTTTCTTGGGACATGGAATAGACACTTTCCGAATTTATGGTGGTACCTATTCTCATAATAACTTTATTGAAGTACTGTTTGGTCTTGGTATGCTGGGATTATTAGCATTCTATGCGATGTATATGTTCACATTAAGTAGTATCTTTTATATGAAAGATACATACTTAAAGGTTCTTTTGCTTGTAGTGATAGTAAATATGTTAGTAGTGGATATGGCACTAGTCTCGTACGGAGATAAACTATATATATACATGGTGTTATTTATATCGATTCTTGCAGAAAAGGGTTATTCAGAGAGTTCTGATAGAAAAGCTGTTGATGCTAAAAAAGACTAAAATCTTATTTTTTCTCGCCCAGATGGGTGGAGGTGGAGCTGAAAGAGTAACAATTAATATTATTCGGTTATTAGATAGAGGACTTTTTGATATTCATCTAGTTGCGGTCAGTGCTGAGGGACCGCTCTTAGAACATATACCCAAAGATATTACTCTTCATGACCTGAATACTTCAAAGACAGTTTTTTCAATCTTAAAGTTAAGAAAAACAATTATAAACATCAAGCCAGATGTTGTCTACTCAACTCTTTTTAGAACGCATCAAGCTTTGTATCTTTCAATTTTAGGTATGAGGAATAGTCCTAAAATTGTAATGAGAAGTCCAAATTCTCCTAAGTTATTATTGGAAAATAAAAGTTTAGGTCTTTTTTCAAAAGTATTGTTAGAAATCGCATATGCAAGAGCAGATATTATCATTGCTCAAACTCCTGAGATGAAAGATGAAATCGTAAAATATCATCACATTAACGAAAAGAAGGTATATGTTTTTTTAAACCCTTTAGATACTGATTCAATAGATAAGAAGATAGTAAATATTACGAATCCTTTCAAGACAAAAGATATAAATGTTGTTGCAGCAGGAAGACTTACTAAGCAAAAAGGTTTTGATGTCCTTATTAAGGCATTCAAATATATTGTGGAAAAAGATCCTGACTTTGTTTTACACATAGTTGGAGATGATCAAGGTGAAAAACAGAGACTTATCGATTTAGTAGATCATTACTTATTGAAGGACAATGTCAACTTTTTGGGGCACCAAAAAAACCCATATCAGTATTTCTTTTTCTCAGATGTTTTCGTCTTATCTTCAAGATGGGAAGGTATGCCAAATACTGTGATCGAGAATTTATATTTAAAAAAACCAGTAGTTGCGACTAAGTGTATTCCTTTTATGAATGAACTGATAACAAATGGAGATAATGGTTTTTTAGTTGATGTGGATGATAGTCATGAATTGGCAAAAGCGATTTTGAACTATAGAAAAATAAGATTAAAGTTTTCAAGTCCTATAGATTTTAGGAGTAATGTCAATAATTTTTTTACTTCGATTATATCCTAACTAGAGTACCTAAGGTATTCTAGTAGAAAACTTCCATACTTTAGGGGGATATCTAGCTAGGTGACCCTAGATCTTTAATACAGTAAAAATCAGGTTTTATTCTCAAATAGTTAATATTGACTAATGATCATTGAGAAAAAGAGCTTCGTCGTAAAGGTACAACGTATAGCAAAGCTTTTATGAGGAAGCTAATGTTGGAAGTCTCAAAGACCTTCAAGTAAAAAATGACGAGTATACGAAGACTATCGGTCAGATCACTGTGGAGAAAAAAAAGCTTTGATAGACTCCAATCTCACGACCTTATCGATCTTAAAGCCGTACTCTCATACCGTATCTCTAATACGGGAGATATGAGCTTTGTCATGGACGTATCGCAAGACGCTTTGAAGTAGTGTGATAAGCCTAAAGTTTAATACCTATCAAGGTAGCCAATCACGAGTCATATCCATACACAGACACAAAAAGGCAGTTCGATTACGATTTTGATGGATCAAAAGTCGAGTGACAGACAATATTGCCATTGAACGCTGCTGGTGAATGTGTCTATCTGAATTTATATGCTTCTTTTTTCGAGATAAAAGACTATGTGGCATTTTATAACCATAAGCATGTCCATTAGAGATCTTCCTGTAACAGACCGATAAAGGCTAATGACGAAGCGTATGAAGGTCTTTCTGAAGATGTAGGCTAAAGTGCTAGCTTGAGATAGAATAAGGATCTAGAAAATATTGTGTTGGCTTTTTGGGATAGTATAAAGTGTCGATTATTATATATTATGTCACAAAGGAACACAAAGTCTAATCCCACTAAAAGGATAGTGATGAAAAAAGATATGACACGATTATTGTTGATGGGACCACTTCTCAATAAAAAAAGCCCTGAAATAGCGGGTGGAGCAATCGTCCTTTTTGCTGAGTTGCTCAAGGAGCTTCAAAAGAGTGGAATCGACTATAGTGTCATCGATACTAATAAGAAAAACTATGTAAACCTTCTTATTGCATATCTGTCGATCTTGATGCAGTTATTATTTAAACAAAAGGGTCGTACACACATCGCATTGCATAGTTCCAGGGACTATCTGTTCCTTGGCCTGGCTACGCTTTTTATCGCACGAATATTTAATAAAAAGGTAAGTCTGCGAAAGTTTGGAGGAGAAGCAGCACGATCTTACGAAGAGAGCAGGGGAATTAAAAGATACCTGCTAGATACGATCTTCTCTCGTACAGATACACTCTTTTTTGAGACTAAGTATCTGGTGGAGTATTTCTCTAAGATAAATACAAACACATTTTGGTTTCCCAATGTACGAGAACGTCTTCTTCAGCCAGATATGCCAAGAGGATTTCAAAAGAGATTTGTCTTTATTAGCCATGTCATAAGGGAAAAGGGTATTGATGAGATCGTGGAAGCATGTAAGCGACTTGATGAGAGTTATACGGTAGATATATTTGGCCCAATAATGGATAACGAATACTCAGAGACATATTTTGAGGCGCAAGGCGTATCCTATAAAGGAGCATTAGAGTCTACTGATGTACTTAAAAGACTGAATGAATATGATGTAGTCTTATTGCCAAGTTATAAAGAGGGGTATCCTGGTATTGTGATCGAAGCATATTCGCTTGGACTACCAGTCATCACGACGCTCTTACCAGCGATCAAGGAGATCGTAGAACCCTATAGCACTGGTCTCTTGATCAAACCAGAGAGTATTGATGAACTTGTAGATGCTGTGAAGTATTTTGACGACTCAAACTATTCTGATATGTCATTAAACGCGTATTTGAGATTTGATGACTTTGAGTCTACTTTACAGACGCAGAAGTATTTGGAGAGAGTATAGATGGATAAGCTGTTCAAACTGTTTCACACCATAAGATATTTGAAGATGATACAGATCTATTATCGTCTCTATTATCTCTTTAGAAGAAAGCTTCGTCAACTAAGAGGTCATGTGTATCCGGTATCTATCCCATCAAACTCGACTCTGCTTTTATCAAACTCATCACTCTTCTCTTCAGACGTGCTCAAAGAGAGTAAGTTTACCTTTTTAAATATATCACATGACTTTGATGGGAAGATAGACTGGAACTATATGGGTCATGGTAAACTCTGGACTTATAATCTGACCTATTTCGATTTTTTAAATCAGAAAGATATCTCGAAAGAGAGAGGTCATGCCCTTATAGATGATTTTGTCAAAGAGATCAGACTGATCAACGATGGTATGGAACCTTATCCGATCTCATTGCGTGGGATAAACTGGATCAAGTTTTTAAACAGACATAAGATAAAGGAGCAAAAAGTAGATGACTCTCTCTATGCTCAGTATAAGATCTTGATGGATAACATTGAGTATCATCTTTTAGGAAACCATCTATTGGAAAATGGCTTCTCTCTTCTTTATGGTGCCTATTATTTCAAAGAAGAGAGCTTCTATACAAAGGCAAAAATAATCATTACAGCTGAACTATCGGAGCAGATATTGGAAGATGGAGCACATTTTGAGCTTAGTCCTATGTATCACCAGATAATGTTTTTTCGTGTTCTTGATAGTATTCATCTTATTAAAGAGAACCACTGGAAAGATGATGAGTTATTGGTAGTGCTCAAGGAGAAGGCATCTCTGATGCTGGCATGGCTTAATAATATGACATTTAAAGATGGACAGATCCCTCTGTTTAATGATAGTGCGAATGGTATTGCACCAACGACTCATGAGCTTAACGAATATGCAAAAGATCTGCAAGTGAAAGAAGAACCTACGAAACTCTCCTCTTCAGGTTATAGGACTGTAAAGAGTGGATTGTATGAGATGATGATCGATGTTGGAAACATAGGCCCTGATTATATTCCTGGACATGCGCATAGCGATACATTTAATTTTGAACTTTACTATAGAGGAAGACCGATAATAGTCGATACGGGACTTTCGACTTATGAAAAAAATAAAAGGCGAACTCTGGAACGTTCTACTGCTTCGCACAATACGGTAGAACTAGCCGATCTAGATCAGAGTGAAGTCTGGGGAGGGTTTCGTGTGGCCAGACGTGCTTATATCACTAAACTTAGTGAAGATGAGAATAAAAGAATCGAGGCTATTCATAATGGTTATGAAAAACGTCTAGATGTCTTACATCAAAGAAGATTTATGTATGATACTCATCAAATCATTATTACCGATTTTATTATTACCGATGAGATAGTACCAGCAATTGCTAGACTCCATTTTCATCCGGATGCCCAAGTAGAAATAGAGGGCGATCTGATACGATGTGATGATATTGTGATCAAGGTCACTAATGCGGCACTAGAGATCAAGCAATATCAATATGCACCAAGATTCAACACATTAGAGGATGCCAAGGTAGTAGAGATGACTTTCAGTGAGCAAATGGAGATAGAGATACGATTATGAGAATATTGTTTATTACAGATAACTTCCCCCCTGAAGTGAATGCTCCAGCCACACGTACATATGAACATTGTATGGAGTGGATAAAGGAGGGTATAGAGGTACAGGTCATCACCTGTGCACCAAATTTCCCTCATGGGGACGTCTATGAAGGGTATAAAAACAAACTATACCAGAAAGAGGACATAGATGGTATAGAGGTGATCAGAGTGTGGAGTTATATCTCTGCTAACACTGGATTTGTTAAGAGAATACTGGATTATTTCAGTTTTGCTTTCATGGCATTTTGGGTGGGATTGTTTCAAAGACATGATGTCATCATCGCAACATCTCCCCAGTTTTTCACTACTTGGGCAGGCTGGGGCATCTCTAAGATACGTAGAACACCTTGGGTATTTGAACTGAGAGATCTATGGCCAGAGTCCATATTGACTTTAGGTGCGATGAAAGAGGGCCGTGCGATCGAGATCCTGAAGAAAATAGAACTTGGTCTTTATAAGGATGCGGATAAGATCGTAGCGGTGACTAAGGCCTTTAAAGATCACCTTTTGAAGAGAGGAATCGATGCTAAGAAGATCGAAGTGATTACGAATGGTTGTAATGTAGACCTCTATTCTCCTCGAAAAAAAGATGATGTACTATTACGATCACTTGGCTTAGAGAACAAGTTCGTCATAGGCTATATTGGAACACATGGTATGGCACATAATCTGGACTTTGTTGTTACGACTATCTCTAAGATAGAAGATAAAGACATCTATTTTCTTTTTATAGGCGACGGTTCTATGAAAAGTAAGATCGTAGAGATGGCATCGGAATTGTCTTTAAAGAACATAAGGTTCCTTGATCCTATTGGTAAGGCAGAAGTCCCACGATATCTATCTGTGATCGATGTCTCATTAGCTCCTCTGATAAAGTCTGATACCTTTAAGACAGTGATCCCATCCAAGATATTCGAAGCATCTGCTATGCAAAGGCCGACGCTTCTTGGTGTCGAAGGTGAGGCTTATGATATCATTAAAAAATATAATGCAGGGCTCTGTTATGAACCGGAGAACGAGAAGGACTTTATTGATAAAGTCATGATCTTGAAGAGTGATAAGAGTGTCTACGATAGTTGTCAGGTAGGTTGTAAACTACTTGCAGATGATTACGATAGAAAACATCTGGCAAAAAAAATGTTAAATGTGCTAGAAAGTCTATAGTAAGTCGTGTTAATACAGGTATGTGGTCTTAGCAACAAACGTATCGTTTAAATAATATTGAGACTTTCTTCAAAAATATATTTTCATGTAAGATCTTTTGTCAAGTGCTGATTTTTTTGAAAACTCGAAATACTATCATTTAAGTTGGTTCTCTCTTTTTTGAACTTACGATTATAGGATTGGGGAAGAGGAGCACATGACTCTTCATTGATCGACTATGCAGGTAAATATTGTTACTTAAAGGAAATAAATTATGTTGAAGCAAATTTTTAATGTGATACTAAATGATCCACTGAGTATTCCTATGAGAATATGGAATGAACTTGTTATTATTTGGATTACAAAAAAACACAATGTGGAAGTAGATGGTAAGCTGATTCTTAATGGTAAACCATTGTTGGATATTCGAAAAGGAAGCTACTTGTCTCTTGGTGATAGAGTGACGTTGAATTCAAGAAACCAAGGATACCATATTAATATGCATTCACCAATAAAATTATTTGCCGATAGGCCTGGAGCACAAATACGAATAGGAAATAATACAAGAATACATGGGACATGTATACATGCGTATGAACTAATTGAAATAGGAAATAATTGTTTGATAGCAGCAAACTGTCAAATCTTTGATGGTAATGGTCATGATATCTCATTTCCAGATGTGGAAAATCGAATAAATACTATAGGTGTGAGTAGACCTATTAAGATAGAAGACAATGTTTGGATCGGAGCTGATTCGATTATTCTTCCAGGCGTTACAATTGGAAATGGCTCAGTTGTTGCAGCGAATAGTGTTGTTGTGGAGGATGTGCCTTCAATGGTAGTCGTTGGTGGGAATCCTGCTAAGATTATTAAAGATGGTTCTATCTCCAAGGAACATTAAAAAATCTGTAAGCTTCTCCTAAACATTGACTAGTCCAAGCGGAACTATTCTTGTTCTGATCGTACTGATCCCAAACTGTGAGACGATATGCTTGACAAACTCACGCTTATCATCAGGCTTTAGAGCTTTTTTTCGATGACATCCTTTAACGCCTCATTCATGAGTGCCATATCTGCAGACATCTTCTTGAGCTTCGCGTTCTCTTTCTCAAGCTCAAGCTCTCGTAACCTTATAATGGCCTGAAAAATCAAGACAGCTATTCATCTCGATCTATTTCCACCTCATGTCTGTTGCTTTACGCCACATCTTGTATTGATTCCAGATACAGGTTCATCGGCTTTTGATAGCCGATGGATGAGTGGAATCGCTTGTAGTTGTACTTATGCATAAAGTCTTTTATCCCCTGTCTTAGCTCCTTGATAGTCTGATAGTCACTGATATAGATGTCGCTATGTTTGAGTGTCCTGAAGAACCTTTCGATCATGATATTATCGATCGATCGGCCTTTACCGTTCATCGATATCTGGATATCGTGGTCTTTGAGTATTTGCGTGTGCTCATGACTGGTGTACTGGCTACCCTGATCACTATTGAATATCTTTGGTTTGGGATATTTCGCTAGTGCTTCTTTCAACACATCAGTGGCAAGTGTGGCATCCATCGAGTTTGATAGCTTATAGGAGAGTATCGCTCGTGTATGCCAGTC
>JADGEC010000028.1 GCA_016744575.1 Sulfurimonadaceae bacterium
CTATTACGAAATAATCTAGATTTTGATGAAAATAAAGGTGCCTTAGAGTTTACCTATTCATACCCCTTATTTAGCTCACCAAATACAAATCTATACTTTAAAGCTTTTAACGGTTATGGTGAGAGCTTAATTGACTATAACGAGGATGTGACTAAAGTGTCTTTTGGATTCTCTTTCTCTAATGGACTCTTTTAAATGTTTCAGAAGGGAGTTCACCAAAAACATTTTGATAACTTTTAGAAAATCTTCCAAAATCAGTAAATCCCCATTTTATGGCTATTTCTGATATATTTAAATATTGAAATGTTTTAGATTGTAAATCTTCATACTCTTTATTTATCTTTATCATCTGAAACATTGTCATGTTTTTATTGGCTACTAAAATTATACTACCACAAAAAATACAGACAGCGATTTGAGCGGCTATCTTCCTAAATGTTAAATCTCTTATATTTGAAACTTTAGGGTCAGACTGTAATACTCCTGTTATGCTATATAGTCAACATACAAAAAAGAGAGACAATAGATGAGAATAAGCCCGAATGTCATAGAACAGGACAAGAATTATTCCTCTTAAACTGCTCCATGTTTAGGAGAGGCCTACACTCTCAAGTAAAGAAAAAACCAATAGATCACACAAATGATCTTTATGGCAATGCGGGTCAATAGTTGCCATTAATAATATTTTTTTACAGAGAAGCGAAAAGCGTAAGAACAAACCTTTACTCAAGCGTTTATTTTAAAGTATTTCGATGCGACCCAAGAGATCGTCACCATGCTACACTTGTGGTGTATATCCCCAAATATGACTTTGGGGATGAGGGGAAAGACTCGACTAACGTTTTTCGTAGAGAGACTCGCTTCTTGCGTTTAGCATCGTCGGCTTTTTGGATAAGAACTCATCGACAGCGATGGCACATTCACGTCCCTCATGGATAGCCCAGACGACCAGAGATTGACCTCTGCGCATATTTCCGGCACTAAAGACACCCTCGACTGATGTCGCATAGTCCTTTGTCAATACATTGTTTCTGGCATCGGTCTCAAGAGACAACTCTTCGACCACACCACCCAGCTCAGGCCCAAGAAATCTCATCGCTAACGAGACAAGGTCAGCTTTTAGGACAAACTCCGCGCAAACTATAGAGTCTGCTGATAATCTTAACACTTTATATTTTTATACGTGTTAGATGGTGTCAGACCCTACCTTGTAATAATCCTGTTATACTTGATAGTTAGAATACAAGAAAGAGAGAAATAAGAGATGAGAATAAGTCCTAATGTCGTAGAACAGAACAAAGTCATAGATTATCATCTTACTTTAAAAAACACATCAAATATACAATCCATAGAAGTTCTCTCAAGGGGCGATTTCTATCATAAAGATACTCTAGAATATAAGATTGAAAACAATACTATACAATTCTCATACAAGATGCCATATCTTGGAGAATTTGTCATAAAAGTAAATTTTACTTATAAAGAGTCAAAGACAGTCTTTTTATATTGTCTCGATGAAGTGATGATCAGACTAAGACCTTTAAAGGGTGATCTGCATATGCACTCCATCTACTCAGATGGTAAGACTACACCATTTGCTCTTGTCTTGGCTTCTTTAGGCGCTGGTATGGATTTTATCAGTATTTCAGACCATGATAGTTATGAGGGCTCATTAGATGCCATACAAAAAGCAAAACAGAACAACATCGACCTTGTGGTATTAGCAGGTGAAGAGGTAAGTGTTGGCGGGAAAAAAGATATGTCTATCGCACAGGGAAATGGACATATCTTATCTGTTAATGCAAATAGGTCTATAGAAGAACAGAGAAGAGATACCAAAAAATATGAGAAAGAGCTCCAAGAGATCACTGAGATCTTAAAAAAAGAGGATATTGATAAAAACATCGACCCTGTCCATTATGCAAAAAATGTTTGGGTCATAGACAAAATAAAAGAGGCAAAAGGTATTTCCATCCTGGCTCATCCAAATTGGATCTATAGAGATGAGAAATATCACCTTCATCAAGCTTTTTATAAAGAGATGTTAAAGAGTTCCCATCTTGATGGCGTTGAAGTCTTTGGAGAAGAGCAGATCAAAGAGCATAATAATATGACACACTTGACCGCGCTTCAAACAAAGAACAAGCATAAATATCTAGCACCATTTGCCAACTCTGATGCACATGACAGCGACCATGAGATAGGAGAGAGATTTACCATTATTTTTGTAAAAGAGAGCTCAGCTTCGAGTCTAATGGATGCTATGAAAGAGGGTCTCACCTGTGCTATTCATAAAAGAGAGAACAATGAGCATCAATTTATAGGTAAAGATGATCTGGCTCAATATGTCTATTTTTTACTCAAAGAGTACTACCCTAAACATTCCAGTCTAAAAAGTAGATTAGCGAAACTTTATATTGACCAACTGATCAATGGTGAGAGTTTTGAGAAAAAGATAAATAGAGTGAAGAGAAAACTAATAGCTCACACAAATGATTTTTATGGCTTAAAAGATCGATAGTCACGATGCAGCTCTTGCAGGATATATCCCCAAATAGGCTTTGGGAATAAGGGGAAAGACTTGACTAGCGTTTTTCGTAGAGAGATTCACTTCTCGCGTTTAGCATAGTCGGCTTTTGAGATAGATACTCATCAACGGCAATGGCACACTCACGTCCCTCATGGATAGCCCAGACAACCAGAGACTGGCCTCTGCGCATATCTCCAGCACTAAAGACACCCTCGACTGATGTCGCATAGTCCTTTGTCAGTACATTACTTCTGGCATCGGTCTCAAGAGACAACTCTTCGACCACACCACTCTGTTCAGGCCCAAGGAATCCCATCGCTAAAAAGACATAGTCAGCTTTGAGGATAAACTCAGTACCCTCTATCTCTTTAAAGCCTTTGGCACCCCACTCTATTCTGGCACAGTTGATACCTTTGACATCACCGTTCTCATCTTTGATGAATGATTTTGAAAGGATGTTGAAGTCCATCTCACAGCCCTCTTCTTGCGAAGAAGAGAGTTTGAAGACTCTCGGGTAAAGCGGCCATGGCATAGCGTCCGTGCGCTCAAGTGGCGCTTTAGGCATCAGCTCTATCTGTGTGATGGAAGCAGCACCTTGACGTACTGAGTTCCCTACACAGTCACTACCCGTGTCACCACCACCAATGACAACGATGTGTTTGTCAGTCGCCAAGATCTCTTTCTCTTTAGGGATGACTTCACCCTCGATGCGCGAGTTACACTGCGACAGAAACTCCATAGCAAAATGAACACCCTTAGCATCTCGGTTCTCTACAGGCAGGTCTCTAGGAAGTGAAGCACCGCCACATAAGACTACCGCGTCATTTTTATCCTGAAGCGTCTTAAGTGGGATATCCACACCTATGTGCGCACTCGTGATGAACTCTACGCCCTCTTCCATCATGATGTCTAGACGACGCTGGACCACCTTCTTCTTATCTAGCTTGAAGTTAGGGATACCATAACGCACTAGTCCACCAATACGTTTATCACGCTCATAGACAGTCACAGTATGCCCGGCTTTATTGAGCTGGTTGG
This sequence comes from Sulfurimonadaceae bacterium, assembly GCA_016744575.1. GTDB lineage: Bacteria > Campylobacterota > Campylobacteria > Campylobacterales > Sulfurimonadaceae > BB26. The sequence continues at coordinate 3,569 of JADGEC010000028.1, forward strand.
CGACACTGAGACCGGCTGGGCCTGAGCCTACAATGGCGATCTTCTTGCCCGTACGGCTTTTAGGGATCTGCGGCTTCATCCACCCTTTTTTATAAGCTTTCTCGATGATGGAGTACTCGATGCCTTTGATACTGACTGCGTCATCATTCATACCAAGTACACACGCCGTCTCACAAGTCGCCGGACAGATGCGACCCGTAAACTCTGGGAAGTTGTTCGTACTCATCAGCGTACGAAATGCGTTCTCCCACTGCCCTCTATAGATCTGGTCGTTGAACTGAGGGATGTTATTGCCTACCGGACAGCCATAATTACTGTGACAAAAAGGTATGCCGCACTCCATACATCTGGCAGCCTGCACCTCCAGCTCATCTTTACTTGGCGCAGTAGTGAACTCGTTGGTATGTTTGATGCGGTTCTCGACTGGTTCCAGTGTGAAGTTCTGGCGTTTATACTCTTTAAAGCCTGTTACTTTTCCCATCTTACACCTCCTCCTTTTGCTGCGCCTGCTCTAGTAAGACACGCTTATAATCGACCGGCATGACTTTGATAAAGTCTTTTTTGGACGTCTCCCAGTCGGCTAAGATCACACTTGCCTCTTTTGAGTCAGTATGGCTAATATATTTTTCGATCATCGTCTTCAGCTCTGCCTCATCAGCAGCATCTTCCACTCTATCTAGATCGACACTACCTCTGTTTATGCGTTTAGAAAGCTCGTTGTCTTTATCGTAGATATATGCGATACCGCCACTCATACCTGCTGCAAAGTTCTTTCCGATCTCACCAAGGATGACGACTCGGCCGCCAGTCATGTATTCACAACCGTGATCACCAATAGCTCCGACAACGACATTGGCCCCAGAGTTACGTACACAAAAACGCTCACCCGCAAGGCCATAGATGTAAGACTCACCACTCGTAGCACCATAGAAAGCGACATTACCCAAGATGACGTTCTCATTTGCCTCATAAGTAGCATCGCGTGGAGGATAGAGTATCAGTTTACCGCCGCAAAGCCCTTTACCAAAGTAATCATTAGCGTCGCCCTCTATCTCAAAGGTGATCCCGCTGTTGACAAAAGCACTAAAACTTTGACCACAACTTCCTGTAGCCTTGAAGTAGATGGTGTCATCACTTAGCCCTTTCTCACCATGCTTTCGCGTGATCTCGGCTGAGAGCATCGTCCCGACCGTACGGTTGATGTTTCGGACCTTTATCTCTTCTCTGATAGGCGTACCATCTTTAAGCGCTGGTCCTGCCAATTCGATGAGCTTATTGTCCAGGGCGATCTCAAGTGAGTGGTCCTGTTTAGTCGTATTGTAAGCAGTATCATCAGACCTTAGGTGGACTTTATGGAGCAGTCTGTCAAGTCGCAGATGCTTCGCTTTCCAGTGTTCGACACCTTCGCGGGCTTTGAGTTTGTCGGTACGACCGACCATCTCATCGATCGTCCTGAACCCAAGCTCAGCCATCACTTCACGTAACTCAGTAGCGATGAACTTCACATAGTTCACGACATGCTCAGGCTTACCGTTATATTTAGCTCGTAACTCCTTGTCTTGTGTCGCGATACCTACAGGACAGGTGTTCAGATGGCACTTACGCATCATCACACAGCCCTCGACGATGAGTGCAGCCGTTGCGATACCCCACTCCTCTGCGCCAAGCAGTGTCGCCATAGCGATGTCACGACCCGTACGCAACTGGCCATCTGTCTGTACGACGATCCGTGAACGTAGTCCGTTCTTCACAAGTGTCTGATGCGTCTCAGCCAGACCCAGTTCCCAAGGCAGACCGGCATGTTTGATAGAGGTCTGTGGAGAAGCACCTGTCCCGCCATCAAATCCAGAGATCAAGACGACGTCAGAGTGCGCTTTTGCCACACCCGAAGCAATAGTACCGACGCCTACTTCGGAGACCAGCTTAGTGTTTATCCGCGCTTTGTTATTGGCATTTTTAAGGTCATGGATCAACTGCTTAAGATCTTCGATCGAGTAGATGTCATGGTGTGGAGGTGGAGAGATAAGGCCTACTCCCGGAGTGGAATGCCTTGTCTTTCCGATGATGGCATCGACTTTATGTCCTGGCAGCTGACCACCTTCACCCGGTTTCGCCCCTTGGGCCAATTTGATCTGGATCTCTTCCGAGTTCACAAGGTAGTTTGCCGTCACACCGAAACGACCGGACGCGACCTGTTTGATCTTTGAGTTCTTATTGGTACCAAATCTTGATGCGTCCTCGCCACCTTCACCCGTATTACTACGTGCGCCAATGGTGTTCATCGCTATCGCCAGTGTAGTGTGTGCCTCCTCAGAGATAGAGCCATAAGACATCGCACCTGTCGCAAAACGTGTGATGATAGAATCCACAGACTCTACCTCATCGATATCAATAGGATCAAGACGGTCGAAATCCAGCAGTGACCGCAAGGTGATATAGGCTTCCTGAGGCTCATTGATCAGCTGCGCATACTTCTTGTAGGTCCCATAGTCATTATTTCTTGTGGACTCCTGCAATAAGAAGATGGTCTCCGGCGTAAAGAGATGGTTCTCACCATTTTGACGGTAAGCATAGTGACCACCGACAGGCAGGTCATTAGACTCAATGATCTCCTGAGGATAAGCGATGGCATGACACATCAGTGTCTCTTCTTCGATGGTATTGACATCGATGCCTTCAAGACGGGTCGGTGTCCCCGAGAAATAGTCATTGACAAACTCTTGTGAGAGCCCAACCGCTTCAAATATCTGCGCTCCCGTATAAGACCGGATGGTAGAGATACCCATCTTGGACATGACCTTGAAGATCCCTTTTCCAACAGCAGTGATATAGTTCGCTATAGCCTGCTCATGTGTGATGGACTCATCGATCATTTTGCGCCTGCGCATGTCTTCGATGGTCTCAAATGCCAGATAAGGGTTGATGGCATTAGCTCCATAACCGATGAGTGTCGCGAAATGGTGGATCTCTCTTGCCTCACCTGTCTCTATGACCAGACCACAATTAGTCCGAATACCCTCATCAGTGAGATGATGATGCACAGCACTGGTCGCTAAAAGAGAAGGGATCGCAGCTTTTTTCTTATTGGTACCTCTGGTCGAGAGGATGATGACACCAAATCCTTCTCTTACGGCATCGCTCGCCTCTTTGACGACCTTGTCAAGTGCACTCTTCATCGAACCATTTTTTCTCGCATCAAACAAGAGACTGATGGTCTTCGCACGGAAATTGAACTCGTTGATTCCGCTGAGTTTCTCAAACTGTTCGTTCGTCAAGATAGGTGTCTTGAGTTTGATGAACTTTCGGTCCTCATCGACTTCCTGGAACAGGTTACCCTGCGGTCCGATGTAAGAGGTCAGTGACATCACAGACTCTTCTCTTATAGGGTCGATAGGAGGGTTCGTCACCTGCGCGAAAAGCTGGTGAAAGTAGTTGTAAAGGTTGATGGAGGCATTCGACAATACCGATAGTGAAGCGTCATTACCCATCGATCCTGTTGCTTCATAGGCAGTATTTGCCATCGGTGTCAAGATGATCTTCAAGTCTTCCTGCGTATACCCAAAACATTTTTGACGCACAAGCACACTCTTGTGATTAGGTTGTCTTATCTCATGGTTGAGCGTCAGGTCATCGAGGTCTATCTTCTGTTTTTTTATCCACGAACCATAATCATGGACTCCAGAGATATTGCTCTTGATCTCATCATCGCTGATGATACGGCCCTCTTCAAGGTCGGCCAAGAACATCTTACCGGGCTGTAGTCGTCCTTTGAGAACGATCTCATCAGAAGGGAACTCCAAGGCACCCTGTTCAGAAGCCATGACCAGGATGTTGTCTTTAGTCAGTGAGTAGCGTGAAGGACGCAGCCCATTTCTATCTAGTGTCGCACCGACATATCTTCCATCCGTGAAAGCTACAGAAGCAGGACCATCCCACGGCTCCATGAACGTAGCATGATACTCATAGAAAGCCCGGCGTTGCTCGTCCATCTCCTCGTCTTTCCAGGCTTCAGGGATCATCATCATCAAGACGTGAGGCAGAGGACGACCGGCTAATGTCAACAGTTCGATGACATTATCGAGCACCGAAGAGTCTGAGCCTTTGGCTTCATTGATGAGATAAGGGTAGATCATCTCAAGCTCTTCGTCACTGAAGAGTTTTGAGCTGAGCATCGATTGACGTGCCCGCATCCAGTTGACATTACCGCGCAGGGTATTGATCTCACCATTATGTGCTATATAGCGAAAAGGCTGTGCCAGCGGCCACGATGGGAATGTGTTTGTCGAGAAACGACTATGTACCAAAGCGATAGCGGACTCATAATCGTGCTCAATAAGGTCTGGGAAATAGCGCGGCAATTGGTCGGTGATGAGCTGACCCTTATAGGAGAGCGTCTTATAAGACATGGAAGGCATATAAAAATATGCAGTGCCGGGTATTTCCGAAGCACTTACCTGCGAATGTATATATTTACGGATGACAAAGAGTTTACGTTCAAACGCCTCGGCATCTTCGAGCTCAGGGTCACGTTTTATGATGACTTGCTGGATATAAGGTTCTACCACCTTGACCGACTCACCCAGCATCTCATTTGAGGTCGGGATCCGTCTCCAGCCCAGGAACTTCTGTCCAAGCTTCTCAATACCGTTCTCGATGATCGTCTTACACTCTGCATAAGCCTCTGGATCCTTTGGCAAGAAGACGACACCAACGCCATAATGACCAAATTCTGGAAGGTCGATTCCATCATCTTTAAGGACCCTGCGTAGGAATCGGTCTGGCATCTGTGTCAGTATCCCCGCCCCATCACCAGAGTTCTTCTCAGCACCAACAGCACCACGATGTTCAAGGTTCATCAAAAGCTGGATGCCTTTTTCTACGACATCATGAGACTTCTCACCTTTAAGATGAGCGACGAAACCTATACCACAGGCATCATGTTCGAATTCCGGATCATAAAGACCGTCTTCTTTTGGTAAATATTCTGCTTTCACAGTTCTCCCTTAGATCATTTGTATCATCAAGCCTTGCATATAGATCCACAAGCTAAAATGCGGAATAACGCCCCGTAAACAGGCCTCTTATATACTGCCATAAATAGTTCCGCGATTATATAGAAACTGCCATGAAGAGTGTGTTAAAGAACCCCCATAGATGAACGCTCTAAGGGCTTAAAACATCAAGAGCAGAAAGAGCTGCTCATATGATAAGTCGTACGCAGTTCCATCATGTCTCAATGAGTCAGTATCATCGTGATAGGTAACTTGCACTGTGCATTCCAAAGGATGGATCTAAAAGTGAGGACTCAGATCTGTAGACTACCTCATAAACTCGATGATATCCTGCTCATAATCAGGATGTAGATGTATGGTATTGTGCCCTACTTCACTAAGCGATTTGAGCTGCAAGCGAGCTTTTGTAAACGCCTTTGCAAGCTTCAATGTGTTCTCATAGGGAATGATCTCGTCATCTTCTGTCGCGATGATCAATGTCTCAGCCACTATCTCATCAGCTCTTCCAGCCGAATCCAATCGCTCCTGTAAGATAAGGTCTATCGGGAAGATGCCATAGCGCTTTTTTCCGATACTTACCGCACTGTCAAAAGGGGTGATAAGGATGAGCTTATCGACATGACGTTTCGAGGCCAGATAGGTCGCGACTGCTGAACCGATGCTGCGGCCCATCACCGAGAGTGAGGCATGCTCTTTTGCAAAATGGTCGTAAGCCAGTAGCGCGTCACTGTACAGTCCCTTCTCATTAGGAGAACCACTACTACCCCCATAACCACGATAGTTGACTAGGTAGAGCGTGTACTCGGGGAAAAGTCCTCTGAAGACATCGATGTTATAAGCGACGTTCTCCGCATTACCACCGAAATAAAGAAGGGCCCTCTCTTTACCTCTGTTAAGTGTCCAGATCTTGATGCGTTCTTTACCAGAAACAAGTACGGTGCTAGCCACACCCGGGACATCTACCTCAGGCCTGGGGAAATAGATGATCTGGCGTTGAAACGCAAAGAGTAAAAAAGAGAGAAACAGATAGATACTCAATGATGTGACTATTATGGTGATCATACTTTTACCACTTTTTGAGAGCTTCATGGGAACATTATGCCTGATATCGACTGTACTCATCACGACGACTATCCTGCACATGATCGACGATCTTCATCTATAGTGAAGAAATCTAAGATTTTCTGGAGTATCATCTAAAGATCACTGCATTGGCAAGAAGGAGCCCGGGATGTCACTAAGATATATCCGTTTCTATGATGAGATAACCAACGATGATGTTGCCCTGATCGGCGGAAAGAACGCCAGCCTGGGAGAGATGTATCAGAACCTTCTACATAAAGGGATCGATGTCCCTTTCGGTTTTGCCACGACCAGCGAAGCCTATTTCTACTTTATGGAAGAGGCTGGACTCACTACATCCATCGATGATGTGATAGCTACTTTGGATACGACCGACATGACTCAGCTTGCCGCAGCCGGAGAACGCATCAGAGATGCATTTCTTCAAGCCGAGATGCCAAAAATACTCTCCAAAGAGATAAAAGAGGCCTACTCCCGGCTCAATGCTTTTTACAATACCCAGACACTCGATGTAGCCGTACGCTCCTCTGCGACAGCAGAGGACCTTCCTGATGCCAGTTTTGCCGGACAGCAGGAGACCTTTTTGAACATCTCCGGTGAAGAGAGGGTCATAGAGCATATCCAACGCTGCTATGCTTCACTCTTTACCGACCGTGCCATCAGCTACCGCCACTCACATGGGTTCGAGCATGCCCAAGTCGCCTTATGTACCGGAGTCCAGAAGATGGTCCGTAGTGACCTTGCATCAAGCGGAGTGATGTTCACCATCGACCCTGACACCGGTTCAGACAGACTCATAGTCATCAATGCCATCTGGGGACTTGGTGAGAACATCGTCGGGGGTACTACCAACCCCGATGAGTTCAATGTCTTTAAACCGACTCTTAAAGATGGTTTTGCGACCATCTTGAAACATGGACTCGGGAGCAAAGCACTTACCATGACCTATGACCCCGACGACCTTTCGCAGATCATCAACACCGACACTGCACTTAAGCAGCAGCAGCACTACTCTATCTCCGACGATGATGTCACTAGCCTTGCACGCTACGGCGTAGTGATCGAAGAGCACTATAGTAAACGTGCAGGCCATACGACTCCGATGGATATAGAGTGGGCAAAAGATGGCATAGATGGAAAGATCTACATAGTCCAGGCAAGGCCTGAGACTGTCCACAGTAAAAAGGTACAGGGGCGTTCACTCGTACTCAAAGACCATGTACTTGAAACAGGGCAGGAGAAGAAGGTACTGCTTACCGGGACCGCTGTAGGCGAGAAGATCGCTACAGGAGTCGTCCAGCTTATTCGTGACAAGGCTGAGTTCAAAGCATTTCAAAGCGGCAATATTCTCGTAACGGACAATACAGACCCAGACTGGGAGCCAGTCATGAAAAAAGCGGCCGCTGTCGTCACGAACCGGGGAGGACGCACCTGTCATGCGGCCATCGTGACCAGAGAGATAGGTATACCTGCCATTGTCGGAAGTACCACTGCCACTGATATACTTACTGACGGTATGGCTGTGACAGTCAGCTGTGCAGAGGGAAGTACCGGCTTTGTCTACGAAGGTGAACTTCACCACAGTGTCAAGATGATGGACCTCGGAATACTCACGGAACCCAGAACCCACCTTTATATGAACGTCGGTGACCCGCAAAAGGCATTTGCTTTTTCAAAGTTCCCCAATCACGGAGTCGGACTCGCACGGATGGAGTTCATCATCAACAGTGCCATCAGAGCACACCCCAATGCGCTAATAGACCTCTATGAAGGTAAAAAGATCGACGATCAAGAAGCGATCGAACTCCTCACCCAAGAGTACGATGACCCTAAAAGCTTCTTCATCGACCGACTCTCTGAAGGGGTCGCCACCATCGCCGCTGCGTTCTATCCTAAGCCTGTGATCGTCCGTACCTCTGACTTTAAATCCAATGAGTACAGATATATGCTCGGCGGTGAACGCTACGAGCCCGATGAAGAGAACCCGATGATCGGTTACAGAGGAGCAAGCCGTTACTACTCTCCAGGCTATAAAGAGGCCTTTGAGTGGGAGTGTCAAGCCCTTAAACGTGTCCGAGATGAGATGGGCTTGACAAACATGATAGTCATGATCCCTTTTGTCCGTACACCCCAAGAGGGAAAGAACGTCATAGAGATCATGGCGTCACAGGGCTTGATACAGGGAGTCAACGGCCTCAAAGTCTATGCCATGTGCGAGATACCGGCCAATGTCATCCTTGCTGACGAGTTCTTAAAGGTCTTTGACGGCTACAGCATCGGCTCAAACGATCTGACTCAGTTGACACTGGGTGTAGATCGTGACAGCGAACTCATCGCCCATGTCTTTGATGAACGAAATGAAGCGGTCACACGGATGATAAAGATGGCTATCGATGCCTGTAAAAAAGCAGACAAATACATCGGTATCTGCGGCCAGGCCCCTTCTGACTACCCTGAGATCACCGAGTTTCTGATCAAAAACGGCATCGACTCCATCTCACTTAACCCTGACTCGATCGTCAAGACCTGGAAACTGGTAACGGAACTCGAGTCCAAAAGATGACCATCGGTATTCCCAAGGAGGTAAAGACCGACGAGTTTCGCGTCAGTGCCACAGCCTCTGATGTGGCACAGCTCATCAAAGATGGTCATAGAGTCCTTGTCCAAAGCGGTGCCGGAGTGGGGAGTGGTCTTAGTGATGCACTCTACTATGAAAAGGATACCGGGCACTCAGCTCGGCATGACTCAAGGCCGTAAAGAGTACAACGACACTGGCAAGCATAAAAGCGGCAGGTACATAGGCCCCAGTTATCGCCGCCATCTTAGCGATGAGTACATAGATGCCAGCACCAAAGATATTTCCCAATCCGAAAAAGATCAGCATAGGCAACGTGACATCACGCTTGACACAAATTGACTAAAGCACTATAATTAAAGTTGAGTCAGATAGACTAATATCAAAGACACAAACAAGTGTCATAGTAAGAGAAGACTCAAATGATGATCGGGAGTAAAGAGATGGATGATGTACTTTTAGAAGTGGCAAAAAAAGCCATAGCAGATAAGTTAGATGGTACACAAAGTATTGATAAAGAAGCCTTATTGGCTCAGTATCCACGACTCAGTGATCATCGGGCGACCTTTGTCACCTTGAACGAGCGTGGCATGCTTCGCGGCTGCATCGGTTCGCTTGTAGCACACCGTAGCCTGCTCGATGATATCATCGCCAATGCAAAAGCGGCAGCCTTCAGTGATCCACGATTTCCTCCGCTAAGCCGATCAGAACTTGTAAGCATTGACCTGGAGGTCTCGCTTTTAAGTCTCCCGGAGACTCTAGAGTACAGCTCTGTTGAGGAGTTACGGTCGATAGTAAAGAGCGGAGAGGATGGCATAGTACTGAGACTTAATGGCCGTCAGGCGACCTTTTTACCTCAGGTATGGGAACAGCTTCCTAGCTTTGAGCTCTTTTTTGAGCATCTCTGTCAGAAAGCAGGACTTAGCGGTAACTGCCTTCAGAAACATCCGGAGATACAGCGATATCATGTAGAGAAGATAAGCTAGTACAGCGAAAGAGAAATTAATATTTTATAATATCAATACTTATCTATTGCCAAGAGAGCATTTTCATTCAGGTACTCTATATACTCCTCTTCTCTTACCGAGTGGGAGAAAAGATAACCCTGATAGAAGAGGCAGCCCTGCTTGATGAGGTAGTCACGTTGGTACTCCTCTTCAACACCTTCGGCGATGACCGCTATACCCAGGGTCCTTCCCATCGCGACGATCGTATCTAACAAGATGGCTTTTCTCCCATCTTTGGGAATCGCATCGACAAAACTCTTATCGATCTTGATCGCATCTATTGGTAGACGGTGCAGGTAAGCAAGCGATGAGTACCCTGTCCCAAAATCATCAAGACAGATGTGTACACCCAGCTCTCTGATCTTCTCAAGTCTTCTGATCATCTCATCACTGTTCTCCATCATCACGCTTTCTGTGATCTCTATCGTAAACTGTTTGGGATCGATATCATTCTCGTCCAAAGCATCTTTGATGGTCTTAAAGAGATCTCCGTGCTGAAACTGCCTTGTCGAGATGTTGATAGAGAGGTGTACATGTGTGTTCGTCGTCCTGTTTATCCTGGCTATGGCTCGACACCCCTCTTCGATTATCCAGGCTCCAAGCCTTAAGATGAAACCGGTATTTTCCGCTAGGGCGATGAACTTATCCGGAAGTATCATGCCCATCTGCGGATGATCCCATTTTATAAGGGCTTCAGCCCCTATGATCCTATCGGTGGCAAGTTCCATCTTGGGTTGATAAAAAAGTTTAAACTGATGCGTCCGCAGTGCCTGCGCCATATCCTGTTCAAGCCGCATCTCCTCATGAACGATCTGGTTTAGCTCATCTGTAAAGAAACTAAAGTTGTCACGTCCCAGCTCTTTGGCACGATACATCGCGATATCGGCATTTTTCATCAGTTCGATCATCGTCTTACCATCTTGAGGGTAAAGCGAGATCCCCATACTGGTCGAGACCTTCAACTCATAATCATCCATTATCCAGATCTGGCGCATCAACTCCATGATCTTGCCGATAGTCACTGCCAGATAGGCCTCATCGACATTGGTAAGCACGATGATGAACTCATCGCCGCCTATGCGTGCAAAGATATCCTCTTCACGTATGTTCGGACTGATACGTGCTACGACCTGCTGCAGAAGTCGGTCACCTACATCATGCCCCAACGTATCGTTGATCTGTTTGAAGTGGTCCAGATCTAGAAAGAGCATCGCAAAACTCTTCTCATGGCGTTTGGCACTTGCAAGCAGTGTCTGTAGCTGTTCATCCAGGTAAAACCTGTTAGATATCCCTGTCAGATCATCATGTTTTGCCAGATGAAAGATCTTCTCCTGCGCTGCATACTGCTTTGTTATGTCCCTTGCTATCCCCTCTAAGGCTTCCACCTCTCCTGTGGCACTTAGCAGAGGTAGCTCCGTTATCTCAAGATATCGGACAGAGCCATCTTTATGGTAGATACTGAGTTCATAAGGAGGCTGTCGTTCACTCGAGAGTGCTCTCTGCGTATACTCGTACACTTTTGCGTTCATGGGATCATCACTCAGAAAATCGCCATAGTATTGCATAAACTCCTCTTTGGTGTAGCCAAGGATATTAGTGATAGAGTCACTCAGATCTGTAAAGACACCTTCTGTGTCATGCACATAAAAGAAGTAGTGGTTTTGAAGGTTCTCGATCAGTCGATGGAACCTCTCCTCACTTTTGGCAAGTTCTTTTTGCGATTTGCGTTCAAGCTCCTGATAAAGTCCCTGCATCTCTTTCGATGAGATGGTCAAGGTGTTTTCCAGAAGCAGACGGTCATCATCACCATCACGGTATGTCTGATCGACTAAGCGTAGAAGACGCTTGATCTGTGCACTAGTGCATTCGACATCACCACAACCGATCTTTTTGATCTGACGTTTAAGAAGTCGGTGCATCACTCTCCCATATCACGGTAAGTGTCATCGTCTGATTATGCAGATCACATATTCCCGAGGCAAGCGGAGATATCTCACCATAAGAGTAGAAGCCTATCTGTTTTGTCTGAACAGGCAAGACATCCAGCGTGGCTTCAAGCTCCTCCTCGATACGCTGTTTCAACACTAATCTACGCCCTACACAGCTAATGGCAATACTGACTATCGGCTCGTCGGTATGACCATCGAGTCGTATCATCTCAGCCGCATCAGATGCCCCATCTATCAAACGATCATAATTGGCTTTCATCAGCATCACAAAACTTCCCTCAGGCACATCTCCAGCGAAAGTGATGGATTGGGTAGCTTCATCGATCGCCAGTATCGTACGGACTTTACTCTCTGCTGCATCTGATGTGGCTTTTAGTTCCAAAGGAAAGAGCAAGCCGGTCGCAGGAAGCCCATCGGCCTTATCAGCGAGATAACGTTTGTAGATCTCCAGAGCCGGCTGCCCATCAAGTTCATAGAGGATGTTGTCTGTAGCTCTTGTCACTACACGCTCGATACCCAGACGGTCCCAGCCCCCTTTGGAACCATGACTGATATGAATAGCATCTCCATAAAAACCGACAGCCGTTATAAATCCCGTAGTCGCCTTACCATCAATGAGGACCCAGGTCTCTTCAAAACGGTCATCATCCCCGGCAAGTCCTCCTGTGACGATGACATCCTGAGGAAGTACGGAAGCGATACCTCGTGTCAACTGTGAGCCGTTGACATGCAGACCATCTGATAAAACGAAGATCGCTTTAAGCTCATCATCAAAAAGCTCATTGGCCAAGAGCACACCATCCGCATAAGAGTCCACAGTAGAAGCGAGCAGTTCAGCTACAGCGCGAATACGGGTAGTAGCGAAATGCATCACCGAGACGACCAGACTATCTTCTCGGAGTTCATCCTGGACGATCTCGCCTGCAGTAGATGCACCGATGATAGTAGATAAGGGAAATGAGGCTTGGAGGTCGGACAAAGGCTTTTCGATCAGTGCTTTTTTAGCCGTCCCAAAAACCAGGACCACTGTCTTTTCTGAGTCAAGTGAAGGGTCTATCGGTCTGTCCCAATCATCTTTGTAGGTATAAATCTCCGATAACATCATACGTGCCTTTCAGCCAAGATCATACAAATAAGGATCACTGACCCCTGTTAAAACGTAGTATAGTACAATCTGAACAGAAATCACCTTATAATGTTAGAATTGTGTGATATTTCATCATCACTATATCAAAGCTTTTTCCAATAACCACTCCCGGCTAATATTTACAAGTCACATAGTCGATTTTGGCTTTTTAGGATGTGTATGTCCTTCATCAAGTAAGACGATGTTCTTGAGTTCAGATGTAGACTATGGTCCGGGGATATACTGTAGATGCCGTACGGGTCAGGAAAGATGGCGGTGGAGACTAAAAAGTATAATGGTGATCATAGCTTTTTTCTAAGGTTTGAGCATAGAAGCGCATAGATATCTACTCCACCATAAGTCATAATAGAGCTATAAAGATGGTGTATGCCGGGCAAGAGATGGTACCAAGAATTGACGCAAGAGTCTAATCATCAGACTCTACCATCCTATCAAGACCGGTAACGCGATCTGTAGGGATAACGAAAGTCTCTAGATGATCTCCAAAAACTCTTTTTTCAGTGCATCTTTATCGATCTGCTTATCATGTAGTGACTTGAGCGGCATGTTCTTTCTGTAGACGATCTGCTCAGGCAGCATATAGTTTGGCATATGCTTCTTTAGCTCGAAGAGGATCTCATTACGGGCCAACTCTGTGGAAGCGCCATAGACCAGGACTATCTCCTCTTCTATATCTGCATTGGGAACAGAGAAGACAGCACACGCTTTGATAGCTGGTATGTTATTAGCGACCACACTCTCTATCTCATGGGGACTGACGCGATAACCCTGAGTCTTGATCATATCATCTTTTCTCGATACGAAATAGATATAGTCCTCTTCATCCTTATAGACATAATCCCCACTAGCGACGACCAGTTCATCGGTGAGTTGTCCTTCTGGCTTTAGGACTTTATCTAGTATTTTGATGCTTTTGAAGCGTTGCGCTGTCTCCTCCGGAGAGTTCCAGTAACCCTTGTAGATAGAAGCACCCCGATGGATGAGTTCACCGACTTCTCGAGGCTTACAAGCTTCACCTTCTTCGTTGATGATGTAGAGCTCCACATCAGGTATGGCTTTTCCTATGGAGTTGGGGCGGATATGGATCTGCTGAGGATCAAGATAGGCGGAACGGAAAGCCTCCGTGAGTCCATGCATAGAGTAAAACTGTGCATCTTTGTAATGCGTCGTGATGTTCTTGACCATAAGCGGTGTGATGTTCCCGCCTGAAGAGGTGATGATCCTGATAGCTTTGAGATGTTCAGGACTTGGGATACGATGCGGGTCCTCATCAAACATCTGAGTGATATGGATCGGCATCAATGGAAGCACCGTCACTCTATCATTGATAAGATGCGTAAAGAAGTCTGAAGGCAGTACGAACTTATGTATGGCTAGTGTCGCTTTTCTGTAAAGCGTGACAAAGATCTGGTTGAGTCCATAATCAAGGTTGAACGAGAGTAGACCTGAGATGACATCATCACTCTGTACATCAAGATATTTTGAGACGATCCTTGCGCCATCGATCAGAGCACGATGGGTGATGACAATGCCTTTAGGATTACCCGTTGAGCCAAAACTGTAGGTGATAGCGGCATTGTCATGACCTTTAAGATCACAGACGATATCACCGACAAAGAACTTGGAGATCTCCTCAAATGAGACATCAGCACCCTCAGTCGCTTCATAAGTAATGATCTTTCCATCAAAATCGATTGCTTTGATAGTATCTATCTTCATCTTGTCGGTGATGATGCAGGAGATATCACAGTCATTGATGATGTGCTCGACCTGCTCGTTCTTAAGTAGCCGCGTGATCGGGACGAGGACATACTCGGTAGAGAGCAGTGCCAAGATCGCGATGACCTGTTCGATACTTTTGTTCGAGTAGATACCGACACGACTCCCTTTTGGAAGGTTCAGCGTATCAAGGTATTGAGCGACCTGATTGACTTTGACCAGCAGTTGGGCATAAGTCAGTTGCTTAGCATCAAGCTTAAGTGCGACCTTATCAGGATGACTTGCACTGGCGATTTCCAACAGGTTTCGTATACTGTTTACTGACATCTTAACTCCTTAGTCCATATGTCCAGATCTCATAATCGCTATCGAGAAGGATCGTCGGTGTGTGATGAAAGTGAAGGATCTTCTTATAGAAAAAGAGAATGATCTCATGCACTTCATCAAAACTCAGCACCTTCGTGATCCCACCGGTAAGGACAATACTGTTTAGTCTCTCCAACGCCAGTTCTACATAAGCGTTATGGTGTTTCGATACCTTATAGAGTACCAGAAAAATAGAGAGCTGCATCAAAATACGGGTAGCTTTCTCACTGTTCTCTTCAAGGATGTTCTCTGTCACGTTCAAAAAGGCCAACAGTTCATAGACAAACTCATTGTTCTTGGCACTAAAGACTAGGCTCTCGCGTGATTTATAGACGCCCAGTTTTTTAAAGACGAGCCGGTCATATCCACTTTCGGTCAGGATATTATCATTGACGAGATCTCGGCTATAGTGGATGTCTGTCGTAGCCCCACCGATATCGACCAAGATAAAAGGATCAGCGACATCGAGTCGCTCATTCAGAAGTGGCAGCGCCTGATTAACGATGTAAGGAGTCGAGAAGATCTGATTAGAAGTGATCTCATAAAGACTCTTTATCTCCTCTTTGCCCATGATATCTGCCTGATAGAGATCGGTCAGATAACCTTTTAGCTCCTCTTCACGTATCTGGAGTTTATCGGAGATGATATTGCCGAGCACTTTTAGTGAAGGCAACTGCTCTTGTAAAAAGGTACTGTTTCTCTTACTGCCGACATAAACAACGTTCTGATAGCTTACTTCTTGCAGATACGCTATAAGGTTCTCATCAAAGATATTCTCCACACTATCTATACCACCGACGATGATGACTACATCGATCATCTCACGCGGAGGTACGGCTTCCTTTATCTTTGGATAGAGCACGGTGTCGATGATGTTGATCCCCGCGTTAAAAGCGATGTTCACTGCATATTTGAGACTAAAAGAGTTGGTCAATCCAATGATCAGCGTACTAAGCCCGCCATTAGCAGAACTGCAGATATGGATGTCTTCTTTCGCATAACGTCCTATGACACTACTACATTCACGTTTTAAGTCATCGATGATGTCTATATCGAAATTGCGAAAGTGCTGACCGATGTTACCATCTTCACTGATCTTAAAGTAGGTACTCCCAACATCTATGAGAAGTTTACTCATAACATCACCCCAATATCTCTGATTATCTTGTCGACGACTTTCTCACCTTCGGCAAGTCTTATCTTTGAGCGTTCATACGCAAAACTTTTATCGGAGATAGGGACCTTCCCTCTTTTATAGATACGGATGTTGCTGTCGTCGTCGCGCACCGTGATCATCTCGTTGGCATTGATGATATGCGGCGAGAAAGGGATCTCAATATAACCGTTTTTGATGGAGTTGAAGACCTGTCGCCACATCGTATCTGCCCCATCATTGAAGACCGCTTCGAGGATCTCATGGACTTCGTTCGTGAGATTCTCTTCTTCCTCTTCATCACTCACCTGCGGCACACCTTTGAGCATGTTCAGCGTATATTTCACACTCGCCACTGCCAGAGCATTCGCCTCTTTAGTCGGGATACCAAACGCCTCATTGCGCGTTTTAGTGATGATCTTATCCGCACCGACCATAGCCGCGATGACCGTGCTGGTAGTGATCAGTGAGTCCGAATAGGATTTGTTATACGGAAATGCACCCATCCACTGATGATAGACAAGGTTGATAGTCGCATCGTGATGGCCAAACTTGTCGGCATAGTGCCTGGAGAGTCTTTTGATGACATTCGAGGAGACGATGTCTTGCATCATGGAACCCGTCTGCGAGAAACTGACGGAGAAAGACTTGACACCCTCTTCGAGCGAAAGCAGCATCTCGATGATCTGGATGACGATGACAATAGCCGGTGGTTGCATAGTCGCGCTGAGCGGTCCAAAAGACTCCCGGTTTATGGGCTCGTTAAGTTCAGAGTACTTCGCCGTGACACGCTCGACGTATTTCCAGTACAAAAAGGCTTTGTCCATCGGAAAGTTCTTGGAGTATGGCAATAGATAGGTGATAGGACCACCCTCTATCTCAAAGATACCCGAAGCGAGGGCCATCTCGACAAGTAGTCTGGCATCAGGTGTCCCGTGACGCAGACTGACTGGGGTGTTATAGTGTGTGATCATCTTTCGTGTAGTACGATAACCGTGATTGACCAATGGATAGCCGTTTAACATGTCCACATCGTTCTCTTCAGAGAGTGCCAGCATCTTCTTCGCACTGGCATAGTCGTTCAGGCGGGTATTACTGTCAATAGTCAGCGGCAGGACATCGACATCTGACTCTTTGAACTCACGATAGAGCTCGAAGACTTTGTCATAAGTCGGAAAGCCACCACGGGGCTGGACCAGCATATGCTCCGCATGTTTGAACTTATGAGAGATAAAGAGGTCTTTACTGGCCCCTTTTATAAAGGCTTCGACCTCATCAAAGTCAAAGTTGTCGATATACTCGTTCTTAACGATGATCTCGCGTTCACGCTGTAGCAGACTCATCGTCTCTCCTTCAAGTGTGCTTCGAGCATGTCAAGACCCTCATTAAGGTCGATCTGATGAAAGACAAGATCAAATCCGTAAGCACGATATCTTGGCCCGATCTCTTCAGCATCCATCTCACCGACACCCAGGTTGCCACCTATCATAAAGACGACTTTACTGAGGTCATACTGACTCTTTATCAGACTCAGATCACGACACCATCCTTCTGCTTCTCCGTTAAGAGAAGAGATGAGAAGGACATCTGCATCCGTCTCTATGACCGCATCCATAAACTCTTCGAGATAGGTGTTCACCCCCAGATTAAAGACCTCAAAACCTCGTTCTTGCAGGGAGATGTCTATCAATCTGTTGGCGACGACATGGATATCGTTTCCGACGACACCTGTTACTACTTTCATGCATCTGCTTTATGTAAAATTGCGTGATTCTATCTAATAGTAGTTTAAGAGTAGTGTAGACTATCCATCCAGACCACAACAGCCAGCAGATACGCTTTGTAACAATCCAAACAGTTTATACTTAATATACACAAGAAAAAGTCTGTTTTAAATGTGATCCTTAAGGTAGATTAGTTACTATAAGTTAAGTTTAATTAAGTTCAGTGTATGAATGTGATCTTTGCCTATTGACTAAGGAGCGTTAATCATGACGATCAAACAAAAGCTCAACCTGTTAGTCCTACTGACGACTATCTTTATAGTCATGAGCATCACCAAGACTATCAATGACACCGTGATCGAGAAGCAGAGTCTCTCAGAGGTCAGTGTACTCAACGGTCTCTCTAAGAAGCTGAGTCTGCTGATCCATGAGACCCAAAAAGAGCGTGGTGCCAGTGCCGGTTTTATTGGCTCAAAAGGCAAGAAGTTTGTCGATATCCTTCCCAAGCAACGCAGCAGTACTGATGAGCGCAGTAACGAATATAAGACCTATCTGGCCACAATAGACCTGGATGACTACGATGATGGACTTCGCAAAGAGATAGATAATGTGAACCATTACCTCTCCAAAGTCCAGACGATGCGGTCTAAAGTCAGTTCACTCAACACCTCAGTCAAAGAGAGTGTAGGTTTTTATACCACATTAAATCGTCATATCCTTAATGTAGCAGGCCTCAATGCCAAACTAAGTCATAATGCCAAACTTGTGAAATCACTCTCAGCCTATACCAATTTCCTAAAATCTAAAGAGCGAGCGGGAATAGAACGTGCTGTACTCAGCGGTACCTTTGCCAATGATGCCTTTCTGCCAGGTATGTTTGCCAAGTGGATCACACTTGTAGCCGAACAGGTCAGTTATGCCGATTCCTTTACCGCTCTGGCAGATGAGCAGATGCTTACCGCTTTTAGCAAAGGTATGCAGGACCCTTCAGTCGATGCAGTACAGTCGATGCGCGATATCGCAGCTAAGCATGCCAGCACTGGTGGTTTTGATGTCGATGCAGTCCACTGGTTCAAGACTATCACCAAAAAGATCAATGTGCTAAAGAGCATCGATGATACTATCGCAAAGATCAATGATGATACTATCGAAAGAGCCAATACAGAAGCTACTATCGAAGCGAGCAAGATGCTCTTTTTCTCTATAGTATTTGGTCTTGCATTGATCGGGCTACTTCTGTGGGTACGAAAAGGTATTAATAGTTCAGTCGCAGTCAGTCTGAAGCAGATACAGACTATCGCATCGACTAAAGATCTCTCCAGCCCTATCGATGTCCATGATGCCAAAGATGAACTGGCCCAGATCTCGCTTGCTATCAATGAGATGATAGAAGCTTTTCATCAGAGTATACAGACATCCAGTACAGTATCTAGTACCACTGCCGACCAAAGCAGTCAGCTCGATAAAGTCATCGAGCACCTTGTAGCCAACATCGATGCACAAAAGAAAGAGATCTCCAGTGTCGACACGCTTGTCAGTGATGTCAGCTCCCACCTTGACGGTGTTGAGGAGGCCTCAATCTCGACCGTTGAGGATCTCGAAAGCACACTTGCTACACTCGACAGTTTCGTTTTGGAATTAGACAGTGTCGTCAATAACATCGAAGAGGGAAGTAATCGTCAACATGACCTTGTCGACAAAGTGAACGCTCTGACCGAACAGGCCAAAAACATCCAGGAAGTCCTTACTATCATAGGAGATATCGCTGACCAGACCAACCTACTCGCGCTTAATGCTGCTATAGAAGCAGCCCGTGCGGGTGAACATGGACGCGGCTTTGCTGTTGTCGCCGATGAAGTCAGAAAACTGGCTGAACGGACACAAAAAAGCCTGGGTGAGATCAGTTCCAACGTCAACCTTATCACACAAAACATCCATGATATCTCAAGTGATACCGAGCATACCTCCGCAGATATGGGTCATATATCATCCGCTGCCCAGCTACTCAGTGACAATGCACTTGATACAAAAGAGAAGCTAGCACTCACCAGTGAGAAGTCAATGGAGGTGATGAGTCAGAGTACCTACATCGCAACACGGACGAAGAGTCTGATAAATGCCATGGAGACGATCGTCGATGCTGCATCAAACAATGAGGAGCTGGGTGAGACTGTCGAAAGGATCTCTTCTGAGCTAGCCAATGCAGCCCGTGATCTCCAACACGAATTAAACCAGTTCAAGGTGTGATAGTTTGGAATCCTTCACATCAACACAACGCTCTTCACTAAATAGACTGACACTGCTCTATGTCGAAGATGACCTCAAGATACAGAACAGTACTTCGCGACTACTCAAACGTCTTTTCAAAAAGCTTTATCTTGCATCAGATGGAGAAGAAGGCCTCGAGATCTATAAGCACCATCATCCCGATATAGTCCTCACTGATGTTCAGATGCCAAAGATGGATGGACTGAGCATGAGCCGAAATATCCATTCGATCGACCCAGATACTCCCATCATCATCACCTCTGCCTATCATGACAGTGAGTATCTGCTCGAGGCTATCAAAAATAAGATCCATCACTACCTCTTGAAACCTATAGAGTATGATGATCTGAAACAGGCACTGCTGGAAGTCAGTGAGAAGATCATTCTCAAAAGAGAGCTTAAAGAGAGTCTGCATATCCTTAACGAATACAAAGAGGCCGTCGATACCAGTGCCTTGCTCACCAAGACAGATGCTCAAGGGATCATCACCTATACAAATGATGCTTTTTGTACCGCCAGCGGGTATGCACACGATGAGCTACTGGGGAAAGATCATAGTATCTTCCGACATCCCGATACGCCCATAGAGACCTTTCAGTCACTATGGGCCAATATCACAAAAAAGGTACGCTGGAGAGGCATCGTCAGGAACCTGGCCAAAGATGGCTCTGATTTTATCTCCGATACCACGATCATCCCCGTACTCGATACCGATGGGGACATCATCGAGATCATCGCTATCCGTTATAATCTTACCGAGCATAAGATGAGCCAGGAGCGTATGGAGAGACGCGCAGACTATAATAATTACCAAGAAGAGCTCGCCTTTAGAAAGCAGCTAAACATCATCCGAAACGACTATTACTATAAACTTGATGATGAGGAGATCACTGACAATACCTGTCTCATCGACTCCTACTACAGACCACTAGATATCATGTCCGGTGACAGCTATAGTATTCGCCGCCTGGGAGGTGATGTCAACTTCTTTCTAGTCGTAGATGGTATGGGCAAGGGGCTCTCTGCTTCCTTAAGCGCAATGCTGTTTAGCACCTATATCAACCATCTTATCGATGAGTCACTTCAGTATAAGAAGCCTTTGACACTGCGAACCATCACCGAACGGGCTATCGCCTATATTAAGCCCATCTTACTTGAGGACGAAGTCCTCTCTGCACATCTCATCAGAGCAGATACCAAAAAAGAGTTTTTTGAACATGCCAGTTTTGCTATGCCTGCCATCTTGACACTAGACTATAAAGGAGAGGTCAATAAGATCCCTTCCAATAATCCGCCTATCAGTAAATATGGTAACACTGTCAAGATAGATGGAGCTTCGAACAAAGATATCCGACAGACACTTCTCTACAGTGATGGACTGGTCGAGAACAGTGTCAAAGACTCTGATGAGCTCTACATGAGTCATATAGAAGAGGACTTTGCCAAAGCCCTGACCCGCGACGATATGCATCAGGCCATTCAGGAACGTCTCGGCCCGCAAGAAGATGATATCACTTTTATCTACCTCAGTAAGCTCGAATTCGAAAAGTATCATATCGCAAGTAGACGGGTCTCGTGTTCCATTCTTGCCCTGGGTGAAGCGGATGAGTGGTATACCCAACAACTCACCAGACACTACCATGATCAAGAGTTCCTTGATCACGCAGGATACGCGTTCACCGAACTGATGCTCAATGCCTATGAACATGGTAATCTTGGTATTACCGGTAAGCAGAAACATCGTATGATCGAAGAGGGAGAGTATTGGGATATCTTACCGCAAAAAGAGCAAAGGTGCTTCAAAGAGACCCTTGTCGATCTTTATGACATCCATCATCTTGATCATCGTTATCTTATCACGATGATCACGGATGAGGGGGAAGGTTTTGATACCGCCATCTTTCGTGATATCTTTTACCGTGCGAACAATTTCAATGGAAGAGGTGTCTTTATTAGTAAAAGATCTACCAACGGTATCTATTATAATGCCAAAGGCAACACCGTCTTTACTATCAAGAAAACAAGGAAATAGATCATGACACTTACTACACAGGGCTCAAACATCACTATAGAAGGTAACATCAAGAGTATCGATGACTTTCAGCGGATCAAAAGTGCTTTAGATACTATGACGGACTCTCATAAGAAAATTGACATTCTTATCAGAGACTCTTTTTCCATGACCTCTTCTGTCATCGGTTATCTCAATAAGATCATTCAAAAAGACGGTATTATCCTCTCAATGAGAGTAGGCGATGATCGTCTTTACAACATACTCAAAGACTTGGCGCTTATGAGTGTCTTTAACGTCAAGAAGCTCTAAAGAAGGCCTGCTTCATCGCTTTCGCTGCTCTTTGACAAAGTCATGATAATGTCCTTTTTGTCCCAGAAGCTCGGCCGGCGACCCTGACTCGATGATCTCTCCCTCTTTTAGTACATAGATAAGATCTGCATGTTCTATGGTACTTAGACGATGTGCGATGATCAGCATGGTCTTGCCTTCGAGAAAAGTCCGAAGTGAATGAAAAAGATCGTTCTCAGTATGGATATCAAGTGCTGACGTGGACTCATCAAGGATGATGATATTTGGTTCAGAGACTAGCATCCGTGCGATGGCAAGACGTTGACGTTCACCACCGGAGAGGCGGATACCCTCTTTACCAATACGGGTATCAAGACCTTCTGTCAGTTTTCCCACCACCTCACCAAGCTGTGCTACATGAAGTGCCTCAAACAGTGACGCATCAGGGATATCACGTCCCAGCGTCAGATTATGACGAAGGGTGTCATTAAACATCCTCGGTGTCTGAAGGACAAGAGAGATATGCTCGCGAAGCTGGTCAAGACCGATCTCAGTGATAGGGACACCATCGATCTTGATCTCACCTGATGATGTCGCATAAAGTCCCAGGATGACATGTGCCAGTGTTGTCTTACCACTACCGCTTGGTCCCAGTAGAGCCACGGTCTTACCTTTTGGGATGTTCATAGTGATATCATGTAGGACCTCTTTCTCCTGATAGGAGAAGCAGATAGCTTCAAGATCGATGGTATTGGTATCGGCATCAGCAAAGGGGTTGGAGAGATGCGGATACTCCGGCTCACGCTTTAGAGCCAGCAAGGCATTGAGACGTTCCAGGGCACTTGTAGCATTCTGATAAGAGAAGACGATCTGCAAGATATCCTGAAGCGGTGTCACCATGAACCAAAGATAACCCATCACTGCGAACATCTCTCCGATGCTTAGAGAAGAGAAGAGCACCATTATCATCGCCGAAGCTCGAAAAAGCTCGAAACCCGATAAGAAGATAAAACCGGAGAACTGC
The DNA here is from genome assembly GCA_016744575.1 of Sulfurimonadaceae bacterium. Lineage (GTDB taxonomy): Bacteria > Campylobacterota > Campylobacteria > Campylobacterales > Sulfurimonadaceae > BB26. The sequence continues at coordinate 26,898 of JADGEC010000028.1, forward strand.
CCTGCTGCCTCACTTTTCCAACTAAAATCGCTTGATGCTCTTTTGATGGAGTCGGCATTATCTATCATGGAGGCGATGTAACGCTCCTCCTGGTTGTGTGTACGGATCTGCACAAAAAGGTCAAGCGTCTCGGCAAGCTGATTTTGAAACTCTTCGATCTTACGGTTCTCTTTACGTTTGAGCTTACGTATACGTCGTCCCAGTATCACGGTCAACGTCACGACAATAGGATTGATGATGAGTATCATCAGGCCTAATTTCCAATTGATGACCAGCAGTATCGTAGCTATCCCGATCATAGAGAGTGACGAGACGATAAAACGTCCTATACTCACCCCGATAAAAGCATCGACGGTATCAATATCGGTCACCAGTTTTGAACTGACCCCTCCTCCACCAAGCGCCTCGTATTCGGCTACGGAGACCCGTTTAAGATGATTTAGGATCTTTTTTCGAATAGTGAAGATGACCGTCTTGGAGATGATGGTAAAGAGTCTAGCCTGTACGACATTAAGTGAAAAGAAACTAAATCTCAGAAGCAGTGTCGTCAGTAAGATGATCAGTATGTAGATATAAGGCTCATCCGGATGAAAAAGCTGCTCCATCGTACCGACCAACCACGCAGGCTTCTCCAGCAGGACTTGATCGATAAGCAGTGGGAACATCAACGGGATAGGCAAGCTTATCAACACGGCAAGTAGTGCGATCAGCTGGCCGGTGATTATTTTTTTACGAAAAGGTCTTGTCTCTTCTAAAAGCGAACGCCAGGTTATCTGTTGCATAAAAAAGGTCGATCTACGATCGGGTCATAGAGCATAAAAGACATCGTGCAATAGAGTCGTTTGAAAGCAAAGAGCTAAGCTTATGCACTCTGTTTGACCACACACTCCGGACAGAGTCCGGTAAAGATCAGATCATCTCTATTTATACGGTAGTGACTGACATCTTTTACCTCATCGAGTATTGTCTTTGTACTGACTACGACATCTTCGACCTTTTTACACTCTTGACAGACGACATGGGCATGATGAGCCTTCGTCAGTTCATATTTTGATTTTTGCTCAGGTATCTTTACTTCCTGAACAAACTCTTTCTCTTCCATGGCATTGATGTTCTTATAGACTGTTGCCAATGAGATCGTTGGGAAACGCTCAAGTAGACCCTGATAAAGATCTTCAATACTTAGGTGCCCATGACTGGCCAACTCTTCGACGATGGCGATGCGTTGTGGCGTTATCTTTAGCTGATAAGATTTTAGTAGTTCCAGATTGTCTTTCATGATCATCACCTGTTTCTCTGACTCTCATATAGAGAGAAAGTCATCTAATATTCTTATAATTATAGTGTGTTGTGATTAAATAGTAGTCTTGGATAGAAGATAATTATTTTCCTTTAAGTATATATTACTTATAATTTTCTATAGATAAAAATTTTCCATATGGAGAGAACGATGAAGCAGTATCAGACTTACCGCTGTAATAAGTGCGGAAACGAAGTAGAAGTACAAAATGTAGGTGGTGGTGAACTACACTGTTGTGGTCAAGCGATGGAGTGTATTACGGATAACCTTACCGCTGTCAACCTACTTAAAGCCTTTGCCGGAGAGTCACAGGCTCGTAACAAATATGAGTACTTTGCCAAGATAGCCCAAAAAGAGGGCTTTCGTGATATTGCCGAACATTTTCAGCGCGCTGCAAACAACGAGAAGGTCCATGCCAAACTCGAACTCGCACTGCACAACACGATGATGGAAGGCAAAGCATTTGGTGATACTGCCGAAAACCTTCAAGATGCGATGGATGGCGAAAGCTATGAGAACATCACTATGTACCCGGATTTCTCTGCGATCGCAAAAGAGGAAGGTCATAATGAAGCTGCTGCACTCTTTAAAAACATAGGCAAGATCGAAGTCGAACATGAGAACATGTTCAAAGAGCTCCTGCGTCGTTTGGAAGCCGGTGAAGAGCATCTTAGTGAAGATGCCGATGAAGAGTGGATCTGTGAAGTGTGCGGCCATGTCCATCGTGGGAAAAAGCCACCAAAGACATGTCCAGTCTGTAAACATCCACAAGAATACCAGTCCAGACTCAACAGTAAGAAATAGACTACTAGCTCTTGCAGATACGCAAATGCGTTATCTGCACCTATCTAAATATAAATAAACTATTCCTAGCATATTATTCACAGATTATTAGTATATAATGTCTTATTATCAGGACTACTTCCAACTGACTACAGCGCTCCTCTAAAAACAATGTGAAAAGGTAAGGATGTATCGTTTATCAGTAACTGCTCTTCTAATCACCCTGCCCCTTTTACTCTTTGCTTCTGAGCCCATAATACCGCTACCTCAGGTCGTCTCTGTAGATATGAAGAAGGTCCGCCTGGGTAAAGCACTTTTCTTTGACCCCATCCTCTCACAAGACGGCACGATCTCATGTTCGACCTGCCACCACCTTGAAGAGGGTGGTGATGATGGTCTACAGTTCTCTTTTGGTATCAAAGGACAAAAGGGCATCATCAATACTCCAACGGTCTATAACGCTGTTTTCAACTTTCGTCAGTTTTGGGATGGTCGAGCCAAAGACCTTCATGAGCAAGCTGAAGGTCCTATCATCAACCCGATCGAGATGGGAAACGACTTTGAGACGATCATTGCTACGTTAAAGCAGAGTAGTTATGAGCAATCATTTGAACTAAACTATGAAGATGGTGTGACCAAGGCAAATATCCTCGATGCCATCGCAGAGTTTGAGAAGACACTCATCACCCCAGATGCCCCTTTCGACAGGTACCTTCGCGGTGATAAAGCTGCTATCTCTCTCGAAGTCAAAGAGGGTTATGCCCTTTTTAGATCCAAAGGCTGTATCGCCTGCCATCACGGGATGAACGTTGGTGGAAACCTTTATAACAAGTTTGGAGTGATGGAGTCGACCAACAGTGCCGATCTCGGCCGTTTCAATGTGACAAAGAAGGAGCATGACAAACACTTCTTTAAGGTCCCTTCTCTACGTAATGTCGCACATACCGCTCCCTATTTTCATGATGGTAGAAGTGAGACGCTCGCTGATGCAGTCCGAGTCATGGCAAAGTATCAACTTGGACGTACGCTCAGTGAACATGATGTGGATAAGATCGTCCTCTTTCTACACTCGCTCAGCGGCGAACTGCCCGAAAGCATAAAGTAAGCTCATGCAGCAAAAGCTCTTTGACAGCATCACCCTCTTACTGATCGGTTCTGGCATGACCCTTGCTCTGCTGTATCTCTATCTACTCAAGATCGACAACAGTATTGAGAACCATACCACCTACCACCATAGTATCACCAAGCTCAAGATCCTGGATAAAGAGTTCAATAACTTTCTACTGCATCAACTGACATTTGCTAACTTTGACACGATCACTGCTGATACCGGAGAGTTCTCCGAGGTCTTTGACTCACTACGCCAGAGTGATCTGACAGAGAAGTATGGCGAGACCTTTAAAAGGAACCTGCAGCAGGTCAATCATCTTTATCAGAAAAAACTGGACAATATAGAGCGTTTTAAATCCAGCAATGCCAGTACGGTCAACTCACTTAACTATCTGTTCGATCTAAACAAAGCCATCTTGAAAGATCAGACGATAGCCCGTTCTACCGGTGAACTGACTAATGGACTACTCTTCATCCTTCTACATATGTTTACCCGATCAAACAGTGATGACTCACTCATCAAACAGCCTTTGCTACTGTTACAGGCTCTGGTAGAGGATGATAACAGTGGCGATCTGTTATATTTCTATAGACATACGAATGTCGCACAAGAGAGCCTACGTTCCCTAAAGGTACTCACCTCCTCAAGTGACAATAGCGCACTTTTTGAGGTACTCGACAAGTTTCACCGTGACCTTGACAGAGTCTACGACAAAAAACTCTTTACCCATAAAGTCATCACTTCACTCTTCTTCGCATCATCTTTTATGATCTTGATCTTACTTATCATCATGTATCGTCTCTCATTACGTGCGAAACAGGAGCTCCAGGCATTTAAATTTGCGGTCGAACATAGTGATAACTCTATAGTCATGACTACTCCAGATAGAAAGATAGTCTATGCCAATGAGGTCTTTGAGCGAGATTCCGGCTATAGCAGAGAAGAGTTCATGGGGGAGAACCCAAGGCTCTTGAAATCTGACAGACAAGACCAAAAGTTCTATGATGATATGAACAAAGTACTTGATAGCGGAATAAAATGGGAGGGCGAGTTCATCAACAAACGCAAGGATGGGTCACTGTTCTATGAGAAAGCTTCTATCGTCCCTATCTTCTTGAACAGTAAACTTATCAACTATCTTGCCATCAAACTTGACGTCACAAAATACATCCTGCAAAACCAGCAGCTCGAGCAATCAGCAGCTGTCTTTGATAATACCGAAGACGCGATCACCATCACTGACAGGAATAACAACATCGTCTCTATCAACAAAGCCTATGAGAAGATGACCGGTTATACAGAACAGGAGGTCATCGGCAAAAATCCAAGTATTCTCAGATCTGGAAAGCAAGGTAAACACTTTTACAAGATGATGTGGGACAGTATCTTGAACATCGGTGTCTGGAAAGGTAAGATCTACAACAAGACAAAAAATGGCAACATAGTCCCTGTCTGGTTGACTATCAAAGCCATCAAGGGTACCCGCGGACAGATCGACAGCTTCATCTCCATACATACCGATCTGCAAGATATCATCAAGACACAAGAACGCGCTGATTTCCTTGCTTTTCATGACAGTCTGACCGGCCTGCCAAACCGCATACATTTCGAAGAGCATCTAAATCATGCACTCGACCTTGCAATGCGTAACAAGACCAATATTGCTGTACTCTTCATAGACCTCGACCGCTTTAAAGTCATCAATGACACCCTTGGTCATCAAGTCGGTGACGAGATGCTTAAGATCGTGGGACTCAGGATAAGAAAAGTCCTTAGAGAGACTGACCTGCTTGCCCGGATAGGCGGTGATGAGTTCGTCGTCATCCTCGAGAGCTTTCAACAAGAGAGTGATCCGGCCCATATAAGTAAAAAGATCCTTGATACTGTCAAGCAGCCCATCAAGATCGAGCACAACTCACTAAACACAACGGCCAGCATCGGTATCGCCCTCTATCCTGAAGATGGAGAGGATTGTAACACCATCATCAAACATGCTGACAGTGCCATGTATCATGCTAAAGACCTTGGCAAGAACAACTATCAGTATTACACAGCACAACTCTCCCATGCGGTCCACCAGCGTCTGGATATCGAACAGGCACTGCAAAGTGCACTTAAAGAGAAGGAGTTCTTCCTCTTCTATCAGCCTCAATATGACCTAAACACACATAAGATCACTGGTATTGAGGCTCTTATCCGTTGGCAAAGTAAGCGACTTGGTACTATCTCACCTGCCGAGTTCATCCCGATCTCCGAAGATAACGGTATGATAATCGAAATAGGCGAATTTGTCTTTGAAAGTGCTTGTAAAGCTTTTAAGAAGGTCCAGTCGCATAGCCCTGATATGGAGAGGGTCGCTATCAATGTGTCCAGCATCCAGTTTCGTGAACCAGACCTGCTGGAGAGATTTTTAGCGATAGCCACTCGATGCGATGTGTCTCCGCACAATATTGAGATCGAGATCACTGAACGCTATATCATGG
>JADGEC010000157.1 GCA_016744575.1 Sulfurimonadaceae bacterium
CCTCTGAGCGTTGTGAAGTTATTGTCCATCGCATCATTTGTAGAGTCACTTGAACTGCCACATCCAAATAACAGTAGTGCTAAGACTATAGAGCTTAAAATCGATCGCATCGTACCACCTAGTCCAATTATTATTGCTACAAGTATGACGTAAAAAGATGAAGGGATGATGAAGGGACGAAAAAAAGATTGGTTTTTATGTGCTAAAGGTCACCCGGATGTACCCGGGTGTGATCTAATCGATCAGTGAAGGATTACGCAGTGACTTTTTTGTAAAGGTCTTCTACTTTTCCACCAGCGAAAGTGATAGGAGAACACATCACTGTGTAACATACTGATGTAGCTTCACCGACATAACCGGCAGCTTTAGCGTTGACTACATTGTCAAGTTTGATGTCTGAAAGGACTTTCTGTGCACGGTCGTTACCTGCTTTACGAGCGTCTGTGATAGTCGTCTCGATAGAGCTTACTGTATCTTTTACCGTGTCTTTGACTTTGTCTGAACCTGTCTGAGCAGCATCGCTGATCGCAGTCTCGATGCTTTCAACGCTATCTTTGATAAGTGTAGCAGCACTCTCTACTTTTTCAAGGACGATGTTCTTAGCTACTTCTTCTGTCTTTGCTTCAGCTGCTGCTGCTTTTGGAGCCGCTTTTGCTGCTGTTTTAGGAGCCGCTTTTTTAGCTGCAGGCTTTGCTGCTGCTTTTGGAGCCGTTTTCGGCGCTGTAGTCGTAGTGTTTGCTGTTTTAGTTGTCTCTGTTGCCATAGTGTTTACCTTATGTATTATAAAAATTATTTTTTTGCCGACATCGGGGTACCGTGCCTGACATGAGTAGAATTATAGAGAAATATAGATTAATATAAACTTATGCTTGAGATAATAAATATTTATATTATGACATTTTTGTGACATTTGTGATAGTCAACCTTATATAACCCAATATACTGAAGATAGAAGATGACATTCACTACGTAGACATAAGTAAAAGATAAGATATTCATTGACTCATGGCATCGTAATAGAGAGCAAATCATTGTTATTTAATGAGCATTTCACTATAATAGCCTCCTTTTTAGACCCTAGCATGAGATATCTTTGATTAGTATCATATGATCTAGGTCAAATACGCAGCAGGTTTATATATGAAAAACAAAAGATTCATGGTGATGGGCTTTCTCTCAACGGTAGCCGTAGTCAGCCTCACCTTCTCATCTACACTCTTTGCCAAAGCTAATGATCACGACAACACGACTGTCGAGACCTCACGTCTTCAGTCACTGGCTCAGTTCACCAAAGTACTCGGTATAGTCGAACGCTACAATGTAGATAAACTGACTATCGAAGAGCTGATGGAAAAAGCCATGCAGGGTATGATGAGTAATCTTGATGCCCATTCAAGCTATCTCAATGACAAAAGTTTTGAGAGCATGAAGGTCCAGACCAGCGGCGAGTTTGGTGGCTTGGGTATAACTGTCGGTATGAAAGACGGTGCACTCACTGTCATCTCACCTATAGAGGGTACTCCTGCTGACAAAGCCGGCATGGAACCAGGCGATATCATTCTCAAGATCAATGATGAATCGACACTTAGTATGACCATAGACGATGCTGTCGGTATCATGCGCGGGAAGCCAAAGACACCTATAAAGATCACTATCGTTCGCAAAGGTGCACCAGAACCGATCGTCATCAATATTATCAGAGATATCATCAAGATACAGTCTGTCTATGCCAAGCAGATCGGTAAAGACATCCTATATGTACGGGTCACGAGTTTCGATCAGAAAGTGGTCAAAGATGTCCAAAAAGAGCTTAAAAAGCACATCGGTCATGACAAAGGTATCATCCTTGATCTTCGAAATAACCCTGGAGGGTTATTAGACCAGGCAGTCGGACTGGTAGACCTTTTTGTCGATGAAGGTGAGATCGTCTCCCAAAAAGGACGAGACGAGTCTGAGAACAAGAACTACAGCGCGACCAAGTCCGGGACTATCACCGATATACCGATGGTCGTCCTTGTCAACGGAGGAAGCGCCAGTGCCTCTGAGATCGTAAGTGGTGCCTTGCAAGACCACAAACGTGCCATCATCGTAGGAGAGAACACTTTTGGTAAAGGAAGTGTCCAGGTCATCTTGCCTATCAGCGAAAAAGAGGCGATCAAACTGACCATAGCACGTTACTATCTGCCAAGCGGACGTACCATTCAGGCCGTAGGTGTGACACCGGACATCATCGTACATCCCGCAGAGTGTAAAAGTCAACAGAATGATTTCACCCTCAAAGAGGCTGATCTTAAAAAGCACCTTACCGTCGAACTTGATAAAGTCAACGGAAATGGCAAAGAGCACAACAGTACCAAAAAAGTCAAAACAAAGAAAAAGAGTGATGATAAGAACATCATCAGCGAACAGCAGCTTGTCAAAGACAATCAACTTAAAGATGCCGTCAGCATCCTTAAAGCACTCACAATAGTAAAAGGAAACTAAGACATGGAAAAACGAGAACTCTTATATGAGGGTAAGGCTAAAAGACTTTTTTATACGGATGACAAGGACCTCCTGATCTCTGAGTTTAAAGATGACCTTACCGCCTTTAACGGTGAGAAGAAGTCCAGTGAAGCCGGTAAAGGTGCACTCAATAACAAGATCTCGACCGAACTGTTTAAACTGCTTGACTCCAAAGGTGTACCGACACACTTTGTAGAGATGCTTGATGACAATCACATGCTCCACAAGAAAGTCGATGTCATCATGATCGAAGTGATCGTACGAAACATCGCAACAGGAAGCCTGACACGTACACTGGGTATCAAAGATGGTACGGTACTTCCATTCACACTCGTAGAGTTCGATTTTAAGAACGATGACCTGGGTGATCCTAAACTCAATGATCAACACTGCATCATCCTTGGACTTGTAGATGATGTAGCAGAATTGGACACACTGCGCAAGATGGCTCGTGAGATCAATGATATCTTGCTCCCTTACTTTGCAGATAAAGGACTGAACCTGGTCGACTTCAAACTCGAGTTCGGTAAAGACAGTAACGGAGACATCATCCTCGCTGATGAGATCAGTCCGGACAACTGCCGTTTTTGGGATATGGAGACTGGAGAGAAGATGGACAAAGACCGTTTTCGTCAAGGTCTTGGTGGACTAAAGGTAGCTTACGAGCAGGTACTAGAAAGAATCTTAGGGAGCAAACAGTAATGAAAGCAATCGTAAATATCTCACTCAAAGAGGGTGTCCTCGATTCACAGGGAAAAGCTGTTCACCATGCACTTGATGCATTGAAGTTTGACAGTGTTGATGATGTCCGCGTCGGTAAGCAGATCGTATTGGAACTAGCTAGTGACGATGCTGAGAAAGCAAAAGCCGAAGTGACTGAGATGTGTGAGTCCCTACTGGCAAACACCGTGATCGAAGACTATGCTATAGAGATCATAGCCTAAGGAGCATAGTGATGAAAATAACCATTGTACAGTTCCCCGGGACCAACTGTGAATATGATACAGAGTATGCTTTTAAAGAGTTAGGTTGCACCACAGAGATCATTTGGCATAAAGAGACTGAGTTGCCTTCCGATACAGATCTTCTTGTCATTGCTGGTGGCTTCAGTTATGGAGACTATCTACGAAGTGGTGCCATAGCCCGTTTCAGCCCTGTCATGGACGCTGCCAAACGTTATGCGGATGAGGGTGGGAAAGTCCTTGGTATCTGCAATGGTTTTCAAGTCCTGACTGAAGCTCAGATGCTTCCAGGAGCCCTAAAGCGAAATGAGGGCCTTCATTTTATTTCCAAACATCACCATCTCAAAGTCGCCAACAGCGAGAACGCCTTTTTGAACAAGTGTGATGTCGATGAAGTCCTTAATATCCCTATCGCCCACCATGATGGAAACTTCTTTATCGATCAAGAAGGTCTCGAGGCACTCTATGCTAACGACCAGGTCTTGCTTCACTACTGTGATGAGAATGGCAGTTCAAAAAACCCTAATGGTTCAGTCGACGCCATAGCCGGGATCACCAATAAAGAGAAGAACATCTTTGGATTGATGCCACATCCCGAACGCGCGATGGAAGCACTTCTGGGTTCTGATGACGGGCGCAAGATGCTTGAAGGTTTTCTGAGCGCCTGATGCGATCATTACTGGTACTTCTTCTACTTTTCTCAGCACTCTTTGCCCAGGTCGATGAGACCAACCTCACCGTTGGTCTCGAAGAAGAGAGCAATGAGACTAAAGTCATACAAAAAGTCCTCTATCTTGATTATGCCGACATCCCTGAACGGGTCTTCAAGGGACAGATATTCCCTCTCACACTCAAAGTCCTCTCGACTGTCGGTCAGATAGAAGAGCTTGTCTATACCTTCTCTACACTAAGAGGCCTGGACCTTCTTTCCAAGGAGCCAGAACGTATTATCAAGGGAAGGTACACCTACGATACCTTCTACTTCGTAGCAAAGTCACAATGGCTTCAGACACCCAATATCAGAGCCTCTTTACATCTTGATGATGACTTTGAGAGTAATCTGGCGACTCTTTCAGGTAAGCGTCTTGATGTCATCACCCTAAATCCTGCATCCAATTTTGCCAACATCATCGCCAATGACTTTAATATCACGGGTCATAAGACGACAAGCTATGATCAGCAGAGCAATATACTTGTCTTCAGTGCACAGGCATCACAAGCCGCACTTGATGTCTTTCATCTCAATAGTGTCATAAAGCAGGGACTCGAATCCATAGATGTACGTTCACGGATCTCAGAGATGACCTATTACGCAGTCATCCCTAAAAGAGTCGACAACATGCTCTTCACCTACTTTCAACTTGCAAGTGAGAAGTTCATCGAAGTGAGCATCCCTATTGTCGTAGATGATGATATGGTCTCGACTCAAAGCGACCTCAAGCCGACTGAGTTTAGACATAAACTCCTGAAGATCACGATCGCGGGAGGCGTTGCTCTCGTCGGCCTGATACTTCTGTTACTTCATAAAAAGCTCTACTATCTTATCTTCGTCATCATACCGGGTATCTATATCGCCTATGCAGCGGTACCTATCAGTCATGCCTGTATAATGGAAAACAGCCCTATCTATCTACTGCCGATGACAAACGGTACTGTCTTTGAGACGACGACCTATCGACAGACGCTTGAAGTCGAAGGTGAGATCAAAGGCTATATTAAAGTAAAACTTGAGAACAATAAGATAGGATGGATCAAGAATGAAGATCTTTGCACGCCTTAGTTGGGCATACGCGACATTCATCATATTTTTTGGCATGACAGTGATGATATTCATCTTTGTCTTCGTCCCTAAACCCTATGCCCAAAAGGTCACTGCCTGGTTTATCCAGTGGTCTATCTTTTTACCGGTCAAAGTAAAAGGTAAAGAGGACCCTGATGCCCAGATGTTTCTCTTAAACCATGAAAGTGATATAGATATCGGGCTTACCGAGACTATGACAAAAAGAGATCTCGCCTGGGTTGCAAAAAAAGAGCTATTTGACGTCCCTTTCTATGGACTTCTACTTAAACTTCCTGATGACATCCCCATCGAGCGTGAAAGCAAAAGCTCACTGCTTAAACTCCTAAAAGACACTAAAAAACGACTCGATGATGGTCGGGTGATCACCATCTTTCCCGAAGGGACTCGTTCTACAGGTAAAAAGATGCGGAACTTCAAGCCCGGTGCGAAGATCGTCGCCGACAAATACAAGCTTCGTGTCCAACCCATCGTCCTTGTCAATACCTCACATTACTACAACATCAAAGAGTACCACTACAGACCCGGATGGATCACTGCAGTCTACCTTGATGCTTTCGATGCGGATAAAGATGATAAAGAGTGGTTGAAAAAACTACAGATAAAGATGCAAAAAGTGTACGATGATGAGCTGGCAGACAATACTCGCAATAGGTAGCGGTGGTTTTATAGGCGCTGTCCTACGCGCCTATCTCAACGGCCTCATCTCACACCGAGTACCTCACGACTTGCCTTATGGTACGCTCGGTGTCAACCTCATAGGCAGTCTTCTGATGGGAATCTTATTCGCATACTTTATGTACACTACCCTCTTCCCAGTGCATGTGAAGTCTTTCCTCTCCACCGGG